>CAJOOD010000074.1 GCA_905236085.1 uncultured Bacilli bacterium | reverse complement strand
CCTAATTTAATTTCTGAGCCACCATTATCGTATATATCAGCGAGATCAAAGATATATATTCCATTATCTAAATCAAATTTGATAATTTCATATAATTGTTCTTCATCTATGTTGCTAGTTCTCATTAATCCTTGGATTATTCGTGATTGTCTCATAAAGGTCTTCATTTAATTGTCTTCGGTTTTATCATCTATTTCGGTAGCAAGATTATTTTTATCGCGTTTCTAAATTAAGTATAATTCTTTTTCAAATCAAATGGAGATATTATTTCCTTAGCTAGTTAAGCCTTAACAAAGATAATTATAGCCATTTCAATATGTAAATTGAGTAAATAATGCGAGATTTGTCCGCTTTTTATCTAATTTGCAGGCTTTTTTGATTTTTAAGAGATTGATATATGAATGTGTTGCATGGAATTACCAGGAGCGGCCACATAAATAATATTTAGCAAAAGTCTATATCTAGTTATCTTGTTTAGAATAATATTTTTGATAAGGACTTTGTGGTTTATCTGGAATTGTTAATTTTAATTCTCCAGAAAGCACTAATGGCGCTATATATTTGCTAATTACATAATTTTTGCTTTTGTTTACGAACTTAATAATTTCTTCTCTTGTTCTAGGAGATGAACAATAATCTAATACAGACTTAACAACATCCTCATTGTTATTTAAAAACGAGTTCCTAAATATAACTTTAAATTCTCCTCTTTGAGATTCAAAAATAGGTTGTGGCAAGTTATATTCTCTCATCTCTTTTCTAATGGTAGGTATACCAGAATATCTATTTTTTGTTACTTCTAATATTTCAAGAATGTCTGCGATAACAGTATTTCTGGTTTCAAGTCTTTCTCTTCCTAAAGAATCAACGCTTCCACCACCATAAATTTGAACTGGATTTGTGATTTCAATACGATCATTATACATTTCAAATCTAATAGGCATATTTTCAGACATTTTAGAATAATCTCTATGAATAAGAGCGTTAAGGATTGCTTCTCGAATAGCTATTAATGGGTATTCGGGTTTTTGAATTCTTTCTCCCATATCGTTAATTATTGTTTTGCTATTATTCATATTTTCTTTGGCAAACTTAAGAAGTTCTTCAACCATATCATCAATTGGACCAGTTATTCTTTTGCTGGCTATAAATCTTTCGCCATCAATACCTAAATCAGTTATCTCTGTGCCACTTATGCGTGTAGCGATAATTGAATATTGAGGGAAATATGTTTGAGGATATTTTGAAAATACCATAACCGCGGCTAAGGTAGGCTTTTCTTTAACATATAAACCCATTAAAATATCTATTTCATCATCGCTAACATTTTTAGTCAAGTTTGGCCTTTGTTCTTTTGCGTTTTTTAAATAAATGTCATGTTTTTCTTTATCAAACAATTTTATAGAGTCATCGTCAACCGTTCTAAGATCATCTTTAAGTCTTTTCTTATATGACTCATATTGGAACATCTCAAATTCAGTCATTTGAATATCGGCGTCTCCCACTCTGACATAAGAGCCACCATATCTTCCCTTTGGTTTGTAATAGCAGGTTCTTTCCATTGGGTCTATTCCAGGTATTTCCATACCGACAAATGCTTTACCATCAATTTCCACCGCTGTGAAAAAAGCTCTAACAGCGGGTTCCATATTTTCACATTGGTTTTTTAATTGAACTTGTAAATCTTGAACATCATAAACGCCGCACAATTCATAATCATTCTTTTCATCAATACCAAAAAGTATTATTCCGCCCTGATCTTGATTAGAAAACGACGATAAAGTGTCATATATACGCTCGGGGCATCCCTTTCTAGCGGCCTTGCATTCTTCGGTTTGTGATTCGTATTTTCTTTTTGCTACAGTTTTAAATAAATTGATTAATTCGTTCTTTTCTATAATTAATGTCCTCATACTTATAATATAAGTTTGAACGATAAATTTCAAGTTTGAACGATTTTTTTATCACTTTGAACACTAAAATTCAAAGTTGAACGATAAAATGACGAGTTTGAACACAAAAATTCAAGTTTGAATGATTTTCGTATTTGGACTTAAACGCTATTAAAATATCAGTTGAACAAACCGGGTACTTAAAAAGATTAAATTTCTAAAAATGCCTTTTTTACTATGCTTGCAATAATGCTGATGCTTCTTTTTTGATATCGTCCATTTGTCTGCGAATATTAGAATTGTGGCTTTCAATTTGCTTCTTCTGATTGCTTTTATAAGAAACATAAATAATAAATGGAATGATTAGGCAGATAAATGAAACAAACACTACTAACGGCTCCATAGGATCATAAGTCTTAAGCTGAGACTTCAAAGAGAAATATTTTCTTTCAAGAGCCACCACACTGCTATAATTGGGCATGTCTCTATCTCTTTCTAGAACATGTTCAATATAAGAGTGTTTTCCATGCCTCACTTTATTACTTTTCGTATGTTTCCATCCGAATTTTGTGTAATCAAAATATTCTCCTCTTAGGGTTTTGGTTTCAATATTCATATTATTTTATTTCAACTGCGCCACCAATGTAGCTTTCAATTGACTCTCCTGTAACAGTATCTTTATTTGCAATAAATATATCAATTAGTGATGCATAATCTTCTTGGATTTTGTTTATGTATTTATTCGCTAAATTAACACTAGCGGCTATACCACTCTTAGAAAGAATATCAGCAGGGAAATCAGTAAAGTTTGTATCTTTGTCGTTATCGGCCTGGATAAACATCATTGGGATACTAGTTTCATATTCGGTAAATTCGCCTTCGTTATATCCATAGAAATATTGTTTTCTTAATTCAACATCATATTTTCTAGAAGTTTGGACGCCTAGTTTCTTGTTATATGTTGGTTCAAATATTTTAGTGCTGTTGTTTAAATAAATATCGTGTGGATTCTTATTTGTATAAGTTCCAGTATTGTTTTCGTTTTCAACAGCCTTAACATTGTTAATACCACTGATGTTGTTAAGATTAAACCACAAGGTGTTGTATTGTCCACTGATACCTAAAATAGTTAAGGTCTCTCTAACCTCATAACCCAGAAGTTTGCCTTTTCCTGTTTCATAAAGTTCGTTGATATAGCCTTTAAAGTCAACTAATCCACTAGCTTTATTACCAACGACTGAAGTATATTCATCATTAATATAGAAATCAGCACATGCTGAAACTAAATCTTTATCTTTGTATTGGACAAATTCATAAATATGGCCAGCAACATTGTCATTTTTATCTTTAGAAATTTGGAAATATGCTTTTCTCGATACCGTTTCAACTCCATACTCAATAGCAAATACGTACATATTGTCGGTAACTACATATTTCATTGCATTATTATCAGTTAATTGAATTCTGACTGTTTTTTCTAGAGTTTTAATATCATAAGTCATGTCAATTTGTGGCATGACTTCTCCAAAGAACGGAATAGTTAAGTTTGTCTTATATTGGATTATATACGCCAACAAACCATTACTAAAATCAAGTTTAGCGGTATATGTGGTTTCGCTTAATGTATGAGAAGCTGTGTCGTTAGGATTGGTATCTAAATAGTTATTAAACAAGGCGACTGAAGCATTAATGGCAGTCTCTCCAATCGATAAAACTGAATAGAATCTCTCGCTTTCATTAATATTGTTTAATACCATGTGCCATTGTTCACCATGACCACCATATTTGATATCACTAACGTTAGTGAAGTTGTTAAAATTATAATTTACTTGATTAGCAGTGACATGGTTGCTGCTATTTTCTGCTTGCATTGTCTTAGGAATATAACTATATGGATCATGTCCCACTACTTGCATTAAAGTTTGAAGATAGGTTTTAATATCGACTTTTTCATTCCAATTAGCATAGAATTTTTCGTTTTTAGTTAATGTTAATGGCCAAGTAACTTTATTTGTTCCAGCGGTATCTGTAGACCACGCAACAAATCTATATCCATCTTTGGTCGGTTTGTCTGGCTCATTAATAGATGTTCCATAATCTGCAGTAATTGAAGAAACTTTTGAACCACCATTAGATTCAAAAGTAATTGTATATTTTTGCTTCACTCTTGATACAACGGCATAATAAGTAGCATCCGCACTAACGGCTGGAACAGTTATTACTTGTCCGCCTTGAGAAGTGGCCCAACCTTCAACGGTATAATCCCACTCTACAGTATCGGCTTTGTTATAAGTGTATGAAGGAACTGCTCCCTCATCCCATTTTTTCGATTCAAGAGTATTGCCGATTTCGTCCTTAAAAGTAATTGTAAATTGGACTTTACTAACATCACTAGCGGTACTAGATTCACTATCTCTAATAGTGCTTTCTGTTGTGGTTGCATCTCCTCCGCCACCGCCACAACCTGATAGTAGCATTCCCAATAAAGCTGGAGCTAAAAATATAAGTTTCTTTTTCATTTTAATGCCCTCCTAAAAAGCATCAGCATAATTAGTATGAACATTATGAATTAATACAAACGGAAACGAGACCATGCCTAGTGCCGCAGAAAAGGCTATAGCAAACACCAAAGCAAATACACCAATCAAGAATCCAAGGACAGCGAACAAGAGTTTCATAGCAATTAACCACGCAAAACCCTCTAAATCCCAAGTAAAAATTAGTCCAGGGAATTTAATGGATAGTCCGGCACACCACACAAATACATCACCAATATATGAGCCAGAGATAATACAATATAGCATTGAGAAAATCCCATAGCTGATAATAAAACTAAATAGAACTCCAAGCGCTGGATGAACAGATTGGGTATTACAAAGGAATATGGCTAAGGCTACACCAAACGCCACTACACCGCCAGCAATTCCCCATCCAAAACATTTCTTTTTACTACTTAACGCTTTGGCGTATCGTGCTGCACTAGCAGCTTGAGCTCTTTCTTTCTTAAGCTCATCTAAACATTTTTTATGGTAATAAGTCTGTCCGATAGAAACGCTTCTTGTATGACGTCCGTGTCTTTCTCTTTTAGTAACATCTTCAGAAACTAATTCGCTTTCTGGAATGTCTTTCCCACATCTAGCGCACACATGCGCCTCATTTTTTTGAATAATAATGGTTTCTTTAATAACAGGAACTTCTTTAACTTCCACGATAGGTTCTGAAGTCGCTGGTTCTTGTGCTGTGGGTTCGGGCTTTTGTTCTTCTTCAACTTCGCCTTCATCATCATTTAATAAGTAATCAAAAGAACAACCAAATAATTTGGATAATTCCTTTAATGTTGCAATATCAGGTTCATTTGTGCCGCTTTCCCATTTACTAACAGTTTGGAAAGCAACATGTAGTTGGTCCGCTAAATCTTTTTGGGTTAGATTGTTGTCTGTTCTTAATTTTTTAATTTTTTGTCCAAGAGTCATATACAGACACCTCCTTCCCTAATATACTCACTGATAAAGCGAATTTTTTAAATAACCAATAAAGCGAATTAACTCGCTAAAAAATAGAACGACTTCTTTATTGATTATAATCAATATTTTTGGCGGACGCCACTCTATTTTCGTCCAAACCACATGATTTTTATCAGCAAATTCTTTGTTTTAGTAGCCCAAAATATAAACTATATCAACCGTTAGAAGGCATTTTTATTGCAAATATAGCGCAAATCATAAAAACAAATCCGTTTTTGTTGGGGTTTTCGCTACGGTAAGAATCACCAATATCTTCTATTGTGATCCAGGTAAATCAGGGCAAAAAGGAAAAATAGAGAAGAATCATGTTGAATTAAGGAAGATATTTCCTAAAGGAACAGATTTCTCTATTTACTCACAAGAGGATATCAATTTGGCTCTCAGACATAGAAATTCTGAACCAAGAAGTATCCTTAACGGAAATTGTCCAGGTGCAATAGCTAAAGTCTTTATCGATGAGAAAGTAATTGCTCTCAATAATTATGAACTCATCAAACCAGACGAGGTGATGCTGCACCCTGACCTATTCAAGAAATAGTTAGAAATAATAATCTATCCAAAGGGTTGGAAACATTGGAATTGACATCTTTATTTTTTAAGTGAGAGATGGTTCCTAAGGTTTTAATTTGCCTTGGTTTTACTCTTTCTTGTTGCCTTTATTGTATATTCACTACTTTAAAAATCTAATAAAAAGGTCATGTCCAAATTTAACCTAGACACAACCTTAAAATTTTAATTTCCTTAAGTTTTGGAAATGACTTTTTTATTTAACATTTCTAACATTTGCTTCTCTGGTACTCCGTTACTAAAAAACAATGGGGATATTACGCAACACCCGATAGCAT
>CAJOOD010000073.1 GCA_905236085.1 uncultured Bacilli bacterium | reverse complement strand
CCAATAAAGAATTAGCGAATTATATCTATAACGAATTAGATATTAAACCCTCTATTAACATGTCAAAAGAGAATATAGATAAGATATATGATAAATTAGAACATCTTACATTCCATTTTAAAGAGCTATATTCTTATGATGATTCACATGTCACTGTGGGTGGAATTAATCTAGATGAAATAGATGAAAATCTGATGTCGAAAAGGGAAGACAATGTCTACTTCGTGGGAGAGGTATTAGATATAGATGGAAAATGTGGAGGATTTAATCTCAAGTGGGGATTAGTATCCTCTTTAATCGTTAGTAAAAAAGTAAATCAATAATTACATTTTTGTAACAAAAAATAATATTTTTATTTATAAAATTGATTTTATATGGTTTGATATAAGGGCTTATGAAAATAACATTTGTATTAGAATGCGCAGGCTTAATGACTAATGGAACCACGGCAAGTTGCCTTAGATTCGCCGAACAATTAAAGAACCTTGGTCATCAAGTAACAATAATAGGTGGACCTCTTAATGGGGGATATCTTGTTAAACCTTATGTCGTTTTAGATGCTTTTTATTTTCCTTTCTTTGAAGGAATAATTAGAAAAGAAGGATTCCAATTCGTCAAGATACAAGATGAAAGAATGGTGGAGACTATTAAAAATAGCGATGTCGTTCATTTCTTCCTCCCTTTCAAATTAGCGGATCATGTTAGATTAATCGCCGAGAAATATAATGTACCAGTTACTGGAGCCTTCCATTTACAACCTGACACTATTACATCCGCTATACATATTTCACTTAATTTCATAAATTATATTATCTATAAATCGTTTAACAAATATATCTACGAGAAGATTGATTATGTTCATTGTCCGAGCAAGATGATTGCGGATAAATTAAAAAAATATGGATACCATAATGAATTAAGAGTGATGTCTAATGGTATTTCTAAATTTTGGCATAGAGTTAATTCTACTAAGCCAGAAGAATTTAAAGATAAATTTATTGTCTCTATGGTCGGTAGACTAGCGGGAGAAAAAAGACAAGATTTATTAATTAAAGCAGTAGCCCATTCAAAACACGAAAAAGACATCCAATTAATATTATGCGGACAAGGTCCTAATGATAAAAAGATTAGAAAATGGATCGACAAATATAATTTTACTAATAAGCCTATTGTTACATTTAAGTCTCAAGAAGATTTAAGAGCCTTCTTATCCTATATTGATTTATATGTTCACTGTGCGGATTGTGAAATAGAAGGTCTATCTTGTGTAGAGGCCTTTAGCTGTGGGGTAGTACCTGTCATATCTAATTCTAAATTAAGCGCGACACATGGTTTTGCTTTATGTGAAGAATCTAAATTTAAACATGGTAATTATAAAGACCTCGCTAAAAAGATAGATTATTGGTTTGAACATCCTGATATTAGAAAAGAATATTCTAAGAAATATATTGAATCATCTAAGGATTATGCTTTAGATATACAAGTAGAGAAATTTGAAGAATTCTTTGAGGATGCGATTAATTATTATAACAGCCATGATAGAAGAGAATTATCACGAAGAGATAAAAGAATACAAAAAAGAATATTTAGCAAAATAGATGAAGATTTCTAGTAAATATGAGAGATATTAAGAAAAATATAAAAGATGCCGCATATAGATTATTATCTGCAAAAGATGGCTATAAAGTAACCACTGAAGATATCATTAAAAAAGCGGGAATAGCTAAGGCTAGTTTTTATGTTTATTATCGCGATAAATATCAATTGATGTCGGATATGTTTTTAGAACAATTAAATGATATTTATGTCTTTACTTCCCCAATAGACTTCTCCTCAATGGCGGATAGATATGAAATCATCATTAATAATTATTTTGATTTTATTAGAAATGTAGTTCTATCTGATAAATATAATTATGTGATGATAGATATTACTAATTTTATTGAAAAAAGAGTATCAGATTTAGTCATCGATAATAAGGGTGATATGAATGATCCTATTATGAAACATGCAGTACATAGGATGTGCTTATCTAGCGTCTTATTATTATATGAAACAGCCTCTAATAAGATAAGCGTAAAAGAATTCTCTAATTATGTAAGAGAATGGCCATATCATCTACCAAAATGTATCGCGGATTATTTCAATCTATAAATCAAAGAATTCCACTTTGACATTACTAGCGTCTATATGTAATACACAATATCCTGGACCAAAGGAATCTCTTGGTCGAGATGTTGAACCAGGACAAATAAAATATCTATTTAAATAATCTTTGTCATTTCTTCTTATATGGGTATGCCCGTTGATAAATATCATGTTCTCTGGATTAGATAAATCAGAATTAGAAAAATAGGGAGAATGTTGCATTACTAGCCATCCATATGGAGTGGGTATTCTTAATTTTTCCATATATTGAGTAGTATAATCACAGTTCCCTTTGCAAGATATAAATGGTTGAATTTGGCTTGGCTCTAAGCATGAATCTCCAGCGTGAAGATATAAATCCATCTTGGGGTGGATTAATAATATCTTTTCTAGTGATGTTTTATCACCATGATTATCTGATGCGATTAATATATCCATTTCTAATTTCCTCACAAATCTTAAATATTTTTCAATTTAAATGCGCTTTTCATCAATTCTATGGAATTATTAGAAATGCCTATTCTTGTAGCGATTTCTTTCCAATTAGAATTAATGATTGTAACGATTTCATTATAATATCTAAGAGCCTCTAGCTTATTTAAATTGTAATATTGATATGTCTTAAATAGATTATCAGTATCTATTAGATTATCATCCATGGTGATATTTATAGACAGTCTATTACCATAAGGACTTGGATTAATATCATATATAGGTGATAATCTTAATCCTTTTTCATCCAATATCATAGCGTGATTTCTTAGATGGTCATCATTATTATTGATAGCCATATTAAATATTAATCTTTTCCATAATTCAATTAGATCGGATTTGGGTTCAATAGAATTAGCCTTAATAAAATCGGCGATATCTATATAAGAATAATTATCGTTATCGCCATCTTTAGCGTTTAAGCATGTCATCATAGATATCATATGAAGTCTCTTATCATCGTTTCTATCAAATCTCTTAGTGAGAAATGTTGAACCATATTTAGAGAATTTTTCTAATTTAAAATCAGGAACATCTAATGAGCATAATTTAGCCAATTCATTAGCGACATATTCCCAGGCTCCAATATCATAATCATCTTTTCTAGACGGGAATTTACCTATCCAAAGATTACCATCATTATCATAAACACTAGCTTTTGCTCTAGCACCCCCTAATGAGGAAGCTGGCACTAATAGATTATTAATCCAATCATTATCAATGCTTTCATCAAAATCAAAATTAATCGCAGATTGCTCTAAGGTTCTTAGATATATCCATGGCGGTATAGATTCTTTTATATCATTAATTAAAAAGTCAGAATTTAAATCTAATTTATATCTAAGCGCTCCCATTCTAGATTTATCATATACACCTAATAGATAATCTGATTCATTTAATTTT
>CAJOOD010000072.1 GCA_905236085.1 uncultured Bacilli bacterium | reverse complement strand
TCAAGCATCTATTCTGAACCAGTTGGATTATTCTATGGTAGAAAATATTTTGGTGAAGAAGCCAAAAAAGATATCATCGCCATGGTAAAAGAAATTGTTGCTAAATATAAAGTCAGAATTAAAAAGAACGAAATCTTATCTGAACCAACCAAAGAAAAAGCTATTCTCAAATTAGAGAAAATGGCTATCCATATGGGCTATCCAGATAAAGTTGATGAATTATATGATAAATTAGTCTTTGAAGATGGACTTAATTTATTACAAGTTACCATGGCCTTATCTAGAATTAGAAGAGAAGACAATTTTGCTCAATTAGATAAACCAGTCGACCGTAATAAATGGATCATGCCAGGCCATTTAGTTAATGCTGGATATAATCCATTCACCAACGACATCACCTTCCCAGCCGCGATATTGCAACCTCCATTTTATTCTATCAATCAATCTAAGAGCGAGAATCTAGGTGGTATCGGCTCTGTTATTGGTCATGAAATCTCTCATGCCTTTGATAATAATGGCGCTAGATGTGATGAAAATGGTAATTTAAAGAACTGGTGGCTTAAAGAAGACTTCAAGAAATTTACTAAGAAGACCAATGAAATGATTAAAGAATTCGATGGTATTGAACTACCATGGGGTAAAGTCAATGGTGCCTTAATCGTTTCTGAAAATATCGCTGATAATGGCGGTATGGCGGTCACGTTAGATATCATGCACGATATCAAGGACTCCAGCTTTGAAGAATATTTCATCAACTGGGGCAAGATTTGGTGTATGAAAGCTAAACCAGAATATCTCCAATTAATCTTATCAATCGATGTTCACGCTCCCGCAATTCTAAGAGCAAATATGCAACCACGCAATTTCCCTGAATGGTATGAGACATTTAATGTCAGCAAAAAAGACAAAATGTATATCGCACCAAATAAGAGAGTAGTTATCTGGTAATCAAAATCGAAATCTTAAAAAATATCCCACTCTTGTGGGATTTTTTAATGAAACAAAGGTCATTTGATCGCATTTAAAGTAATAAATGATAAAAATATTTACTATACAAAACAAAAACATTTTGATATATCTTTAAGATATGAAAAAAGTAATCAATTTCTTATTTAAACATTGGATAAGACTCTTAGTGGCTCTTGGCATCGCTATAATTCTATTTCTAATTTATATGTTTGTTAATGGTTGGTCATATAAAGTTAATTATATGAACGCCACTTTTGTTGCTGGCGCTTCCTTGTTCTTTATCGGCTGTTTATCTTTACTTGCTAATTTTGGAGCTTTTAATATTTTCTCATATCTTCCAATGCGTCGAAGAAAAGAAAATGGAAGTCGTGAGACTTATTCTGAATATAACAATAGGGTAGAAGATACCCATAAAAAAGATCGCTTTATCTGTGTTCCTTATTTTGAAGTTGGTATCATCTTTTTAGTGGTTTCGCTGATACTAATGATATAGTCCAAAGTGTGTATATACGTATACGCGCAAACAATTATTTTACGCGCACTTATAGGAAAATAAGAGAAAATAGACTTCTTTTTATTGATAAAAATGTAATTTGCTAATTTTTTTATTTTTTTGCACCCATAAATTATCTGTACTTTTTATTATAAATAATAAAAGTACTAGATTTACAGCAATTAAATTAGCACTTGAAAAAAATAATTATTGACTTTTTTCTCATAAAATACATAATTTTAACAAACGTATTGACTGTAAGGTGCGTTTTAAAAAGTTCTTTTTATTTTTTAAAAATTGCAAAAAAGCAGAGAAAGGAGAAAAAAATGAGAAAGACACTTTCAACAATTATGTTGTTAGCAGCTTCAACACTCTTATTAGCCGCTTGTGGTGGTGGCGGTAACGATGATACCTCAGGTAAAGATAGTTCTTCTTCTGAAGTACCTACATTACCAGATAATCTCGCTAATGGCGCATTTGAATATGTAAGCGCTAGTGGAGCTGAGAGAACCGAAATCTTAGGTGCTCTTGAAAAATATGCTGTTGACACACACTTAACAGGTTTAACCTTTATGGGTAATGGTGGCTACGTCATGTACCAAACAAATGTCCAAAAAGGTACCAACACTTACATTCCAGGTTATGGATTCGGTATTTTAGGCGAAGGTGATATCACCGGAGACTTAGCTGGCGAAACCAATAATGCTTGGAAACGTTATTACCACACATATGAAGTCGAAGATCCAGGTATGATCAATTACATGGATAACCAAGGTTCCGTTGTCGGAGACTTAATGGGTTATACAGCAAGTTCATATTTTGATACTTTCATGTCTTCAACAAAAGACTCATACAATTGGGTCGCTGGTACATCCTTAGTGGATCGTCCAATCGCATTAAATCCAAATACTGGTGAATTTGATGCAAGTTACAAAGGAACATCTAAAACCTTTAGATTCCCAGTCAGAGTTGGCTCACAATTAAAATATAGCACCAATTCTGAAACATTCGCGGAATTTAATGGTCGTGAAGTCGAATTAGAAGACTACATCACTGCATACAAGATTTACTTTACTCAAGCTTATGGCTTAAAGAGAAGTAGTGAAAACTTAGATAAAAACTCTTCTATCGCTGGTGCTAGAGCCTATTACGAGGCTTCTAAAGATGGCTTTAATGAAGAAGCTTGGAAAAACATTGGTATTAGTGCTTATGAGGAAGCCGGCCAATCTTTCTTACAATTCACATTTAATGGCTCATGCACACCATTCTATGCTATGTATTATTTAGCGGGTGGTATGTTCCAACCAGTTCCAGCCGAATTTATTGAAGCTATCGGTGATGGCGACTTCACACAAGGCGTTAAAAACTGGGGCAAGTATGATACCGGAAAAACTCTTTCGCCAAAAGATACATGGTTATCAACTGGTCCTTATACTATTGAAAGATGGGATACAAACCAACAAATCGTCTTCAAAAAGAATCCATATTATTTTGATGATGCTCATTATAAGATTGGTGGTGTTCACATCAATATTTTAACTGCTGCTGCGACTAATGCTGAAGCTGCATTCAATGAATTCCTTAATAACAAATTATCTGCAGTTGGTATTCCAAAGTCCAAATTAGCAGAATACAGAACTGACCCAAGAACTACCCAAACCGCTTCTAGTTCCAACTTTAAATTAAATATTAACACTTGTGACCAAGAAACTTGGGAAGGCTTATTTGGTGTTGATGGTTCTGTCATGCAAACTCCAGTTTCTGAATATTATCAATGCAAACCAATCATGAATAATGATGACTTCATCGATGGTATTAGCTATGCTATCAACCGTATCGAATTAGCGACTAATGCTGGTGTTACCCCTGCATTTGAATATTTTGCAGATACATACTTAATTGATCCAGAAAATGGTGTTTCTTATAACTCCACTGATGCTCATAAGGCCGCTGTTGCAGATCAAGTTGCTGGTACTGATGGTTACGGTTATTCCTTAGAATTAGCCAAACAATCATTCAAGAAAGCTGCTGATACTTTAGTTGAACAAGGCAAATATACTGCTGGTCAAACAGTACAAGTTGATATCGTTTGGATGTCTCAAAACAATATTACCAATTATGGTGATGCTATCGAAGGTTACATTGAAAATGCATTCAATGCTTCTGGTGCTACATTCAGATTAGATATCAATAACTACTATCCTTCTACTAACTACATGGATTGCTACTATAAGATGATGGAAGGCCAATTCGATATTGGATTTGGTTCCATTTCTGGTAACGAATATGATCCATTAAACTTCTTTGAAGTATTGAAATCCGACAACTCATCTGGATTCACTTTAAACTGGGGTACTAATACCAACGTTATCGATCCATATCACTTAATTGAATACGATAACAAAACTTGGTCATTTGATGCCTTATGGACCGCTGCTGATCACGGCGCATATGTCGAAGACGGCTGCAATTCTCCATTATGTGAATTATTAAGCATTGCTGTTACTAGAGAAACTGATGGTGGCTTAACAGTTGCCTTCAGAGCTAAAGAAACTATAATCGATGAAGATACATTTGGTTTCGTCTTTGCGTTCTGCTTATATGCTTACACAGATGATGTTAATTATTCTGATTATTATGAAGAATATGTCTACTTTGATGAAGAAGTAGCCGAAGAAGACAATGGTAGATTCTTCGTATTAGACGATGATGGTGCATATACATACACATTCGAAGCCGAATTCGTAGAAGAATGGTTAGAAATCTATCCAGCAGAAGAATTAGCTGGTCAAGGACTTGACTTCTACTTCGCTAATTACTTACTCGGTTCTGGTAATGTCTCATTTGCCGGCACATACTGGCAAGGTTACATTCCTGCAATCCCAGTGGCATAAGCTCATAGTTAATTAAAAACTATTTAAATCAAGGTTAGTGTCCCTTAAGGGCACTAGCCTTTGTCGTTTAAGAAGAAAGGAGAAAATATGGTAAAATATGTTATAAAAAGAATTATTTTAGCCTTTATTAGTACTTTTATAATTCTTTCTCTAACTTTTATTTTAATGAAATTACTTCCGTTTTCTCGTCCTATTGGCACTTTACCAGCGCAATATAACTATTATATGACTCAAGTAAATGAAGGCTTCGTTGCTGTCTTTGAACATGAAGTCGAAGGTTATGGTGAATGTCTATTTACTTACAATATTCCTGGTACAAAAACCGTACAATATTTTTATCAAGTACCAATTATGGCTCAATATTTTAGTTGGTTAAGAAATATCGTTACCCAATGGAATTGGGGAACCTCTACATATATTATGCCTAATGTCAGTGCGATGATTATTATCGGAGAAAAATTACCTACATCTATGTATATTAACATCTTATCGGTTATAGTTTCTGTACCATTAGGTATTTTATTAGGTATCGTAGCAGCTTTAAGAAAAAACAGTGCTGTCGATAATGTTATTTCTACAGGTGTTATGATACTTATTTCTATCCCAAGCTTTGTTTTGATTACATTCTTAATGTTAATTTTCTGCTGGGGATTACATTGGTTACCAACTCAATGGCCAAATCCTACTGATCCAACTTCACAAAAGGTATTAGGCTATATCTTACCAGTATTTGTTTTATCGCTAGGTTCTATATGTGGTTATACCAGATTCGTAAGAGCAGAATTATGCGAAGTTATGGAATCTGATTATCTCTTATTAGCAAGAACTAAAGGTTTAACTCGCAAACAAGCTATCATTCGTCATGCTTTAAGAAATGCGATGGTACCAATTGTCCCATCAATTCTTGCAGAATTTATTGGAATTTTAGGTGGTTCAATGATTCTAGAAACACTTTATGGAATTCCTGGTATCGGTTCATTATTCGTCGATGCCTTATCTAAAAAAGACTATAACGTCTTGTTTGTCGATATGGCTTTATTTACCACGATTAGCTTATTAGCCGGTATTATTTTAGACTTATCTTATGGATTTATCGATCCACGAATCAGAATGGGGGCGAAGAATCAATAATGAATAACAAAGATGATTTCAACTTAGTTGATCCTAATATAATGAATATCGATGCTTCGCAATTTGAACTTGTTCATGATAAAGATAAGATGATTCATGATGAAAAATTAAAAACCAAACCTACAACATTCTTTAAAGATGCTTTAAAGAGATTTAGAAAAAACAAATCCTCCGTCGTTGGAGCAGTTATTATTGGTATCTTATTATTAGGCAGTTTTACTGTCCCATTAATTTCACCATATGATGCAAAAACGACTCAGCCATTCCAATCCATGCTTCCTCCAAAATTATTTGATGCTGGTAGTGGTTTCTGGGATGGAACTAAAACATATACTCATCAAATCTTAATTCCTGGTACTGATAATCTAATCGCTGGCGGTCCTGATGAAACTCGTGGTTTTGTCCCTTCCGCGATTGTGAAAATGTATAATCAAGAAGAAACTATGCAAAATTCTTATTCTGCTTATGGTACAGGTGGATGGATACATTGTGAAAAAAGCATTGCCTTGAAAGAAGAAGATAATCCATATAGCAATCTAATATTCTTTAGAAATTATACTCAATTATCCTTCTCAGAAAGTGATAACGATAAAGTCAGTATTGTCTTAGGTGATACTGAAGACTATTTAAATGGTGTAATCTGTCAAAAATATCGTGTTTCTTTAATGTATAATTATCGTGAAGCAACCAAGGAATATGAAGAATCTATCGTTTTATCTGGCGATGGCACTACTGGGGAAGGTGGCTGGATTGATTTAACCACCGATACCATCGAACTTGATATATCTTCTAAATTAAGCAGCGCCACTATGTCAGAATGTGCTATTCAGCTTGAAGCTTTACCAATTCATACCTCTGATTTAAGAAAATCATATATGATGATTAAATCAATTGAATTAACCACTGATTCGACTGATGAAGCCAAACAAGAATTATACGCTAATGTGGGCTTTACTGATGCCTGCCCAGTTGTCGGCTATGGTCCTGACTCACAAAGAAATTATCCTGTAGGCTATTGGCAAAGCAATGGTACAAGAACTGCATATCAAGCCACTATTCATTATGTTGATGTTTTATACGACTTATATGAACACACCTTTGGCGCTAGAACATTATCCATCGGTGGATCAGAAATTGATTCCTACATTAACAATGGTTGGTGTACCTATGATTATAAAAATGGTGGGGAATTTACAAGCTTATCGGATAAATGTCCAATTATAGAAGTTCTTGGAACTCCTACTTATCATTCTGGTGCATGGCAAGTTGATTGTAGTGTTACTTTCTATAAATATAAGGGATTCTCTACAATGCCAAGATATCTCTTTGGCACTAACGCTAACGGCATTGATATGTTGACATTAGCCTTATCATGCTTAAAGACATCATTGCTTGTCGCTATTATTTCTAGTGCGGCTTGCTTAATTATTGGTTTAATTTGGGGTTCTATTTCCGGCTATTTCGGCGGTACTGTCGACTTAGTCATGGAAAGAATTACCGATATTATCTCAGGTATTCCATGGATTGTAATGATGACACTTATCATATTACATCTAGGTAATAACGTAGTAACTTTTGGTTTAGCCTTGGTTATGACTGGATGGATAGGGACGGCTTCTCGAACGAGGACGCAGTTCTATAGGTTTAGAGATCGAGAATATGTTTTAGCTTCTAAGACTTTAGGTGCCAGATCGCCTCGATTAATCTTTAAGCACATCTTACCTAATGGCTTAGGAACTATTGTTACTTCATCTGTATTAATGATTCCAAGCTGCATCTTCTCTGAAGCTTCTATTTCCTATTTAGGTTTAGGCTTACAAGGTGTTGATAGCTTTGGTGTCTTATTATCAGAAAACCAACAATTCATCTCTTCAGCACCAATGCTAATTGTTGTTCCAGCGGTCATTATCTCTTTATTAATGATTTCCTTCAACTTATTTGGTAATGGTCTAAGAGACGCTCTTAATCCAACATTAAAAGGAGGCGAACAATAATGGAAAATAAAGAAAAAATTATTGAAGTTAAAGACCTCGTTATCTCCTTTAAAACGGACCATGGTATATTGCATGCGGTAAGAGATGTTTCCTTTGACTTATATAAGGGTGAAACATTATGTATCGTTGGTGAATCTGGTTCAGGTAAATCCGTTACCTCTAAAGCCATTATGGGAATTTTAGCCGCTAACGCGATAGTCGAACAAGGTAACATTTTATATCGTGGTGAAGACTTATTGCAAGTAGCAGAAGAAGAATTCCATAAGATTCGTGGCCATAAAATTGGCATGATCTTCCAAGATCCTCTTTCTTCTTTAAATCCAATTGTTAGAATTGGCAAACAAATTACCGAAGCAACATTAATCAATTCCAATAAACTTAAATTATTGTATGATGATTTAATTTCTGATGATTTAATCGCCTATAAAAATACATTAGTTAGAGGCGATATCAAAATCAAAGCGGTCAAATCCGAATATGATAAAGAATTAGCGGAAGCTAAACATGATGCTTCTTTAGATGTTTTAAATGATCTCGAAAGAGAAGAATATGATAATTTAAGAAAACAATCTCAAGCATTAAAATCAGAAGAATTAACTTTAGAAAAGAAATTAAACGCTAAAGCTAATAAAGCTGATAAAGAATCTGAAGCTAAAGAGTCAACTTTAAGCCTAGAAGAAATTAATGCTAGATTAAAAGAAATTAAAGCAATTTCTGAAGAAAACTCTGCAAAAATTGCCAATTTTAACGAAATTATTGCGGAAAGAAGAACTAATCAAAAGGCTGAATATAAAAAAAGAGTTGCTGAAATCAAGGCTAAAAAGCCAGCGATGAAAGAACAAATAAAAGCCATAAAAGAAGAGACAAATAAACTTTCCGCTCCATTAAAAGTAAAATTAGACGCTACTAAAAAAGAAGCTAAAGTTAGAGTCGCTCAATATAAGACTGGTGTTTTAAGAACATATCAAGAAGAATTAGATGCTCTTAACGCTAAAGGATTAGACAAGAAATCAGAAGAATATAAATCCGAATTAGCGGCCATCAACAAAAAGAAAATCGATAATCTAAAGATTACTAAAGCTGAAGCTAAACGTCGAGCCTTAGAAATCATGAGAGAAGTTGGTATTCCTGAACCTGAAAAGAGATTCAAACAATATCCATTTGAATTCTCTGGCGGTATGAGACAAAGAATTGTTATCGCTATCGCTTTAACTGAAACTCCAGAAGTATTAATCTGCGATGAACCAACTACCGCTCTTGATGTTACCATTCAAGGACAAATTCTTGAATTGATTAAGAAAATTCAAGAAGAAAGAAATCTTTCTGTTATATTTATTACCCATGACTTAGGTGTTGTGGCTAATATGGCGGACCGTGTCGCTGTTATGTATGCTGGTAAAATCGTTGAATATGGTACTAGTGAAGAAATCTTCTTTGAACCAAAACATCCATATACATGGGCTTTATTATCTTCTATTCCAGATGTTGATTCTAAAGAAAGGCTTGAAGCTATTCCTGGTACTCCACCAAATATGATTTATCCACCTAAGGGTGATGCTTTCGCTGCTAGAAGTAGATATGCGATGAAGATAGACTTTGAGCAAGAACCGCCAATGTTTAAAATCTCTGACACTCACTATGCCGCTACATGGTTATTACATCCAAAGGCACCAAAAGTGGAAATGCCAAAGATTGTTTCTGAGCGTATCAATAACTCTTTAAAAGCAAGAAAGGAGGCTAAATAATCTATGAGTAATAAAGATGATGAAATTTTAACCTCGTTTAAGCAACAACAAGAAGGGCAACAATCTATTAACGATAATGAATATGATGACCAAAAACTTTATGGTTTAAATCCACAAAAACCTCATAATCCTGGTTATAAGATTGAACTTAAAGAATTAAGAGCGCAAATAGTCTTAAAAGAAAGAGATGCCGAATTCAAGTTCCAAGAAGACAAAGATGAAGATGCTTATAATAAAGCAAAAGAAGCTATTGCTAAGGAATTTGAAGAAAAGGACGCCGATTTGCGCAAAAAATATGAAGCTGAAATCAAATATCATATTGATCCAAGACTTCATAGAAAAGAAGAATTAATTGATTCTGATGTCTTATTATCAGTTAAAAATTTAAAACAATTCTTCTTCTTTGGCTCCAAGATTCATAACCAAAAACTAAAAGCGGTTTCTAATGTCTCCTTTGATGTTATGAAAGGTGAATGCTTTGGTATAGTCGGTGAATCTGGATGTGGTAAAACCACAACTGGTAGAACCATTATTAAATTATATAAACCAACTTCTGGTTCTATTTATTATAAAGGATATAGAATTGGTGCTGGTTCAAGATGGAACCAAAAAGAAATCAAATGGACAAGAGTAAGATATCATCAAGCTCTTAAAAAGCTATTAGAAGAAAAGAATAATTCTTTAGCGGAATTAAATAAAGAAGCCGAAGATTATAAACAAAAAGCTGCAGATATCACTAAAAAATATAATGATGAAGTAGCTAAACAAAAAGCTTATCTTGATAGCGTGGTCAAGGAACAAAAAGCGAAAATCAAACAAATTAATTTTGATATGAACCATGTTCCAAGGAAATTAATGTCTGAAATTCAAATGATTTTCCAAGATCCTATCGATTCTCTAGATCCTCGTATGACTGTTGAAGATATCATCCAAGAAGGTCTAAAGATTCAAGGCTTTAGAAATAAAGCAGAAAACCATAAAAAGGTTGTTGAAGTCTTAGAAAAAGTAGGATTAGTGGAAGAACATGCTTCTAGATATCCTCACGAATTCTCAGGTGGTCAAAGACAAAGAATTGGTATCGCTCGTGCCTTAATCATGAATCCTAAATTATTGATTTGTGATGAACCAATCTCGGCCTTAGATGTCTCCATTAGAGCCCAAATCATCAACTTATTAAATGATTTAAAAGAAGAAATGGGCTTAACCTTGATATTTATCGCTCATGATTTATCAGTTGTTAAATATTTCTGTGATCGTATTGCCGTTATGTATTTTGGCAAATTAGTGGAATTAGCTACATCTGATGAATTATTCAAACATCCTTTACATCCATATACTGTTTCTTTATTAAGTGCGATTCCTAAGCCAAATCCACTTACAGAAAGAAATAGAACTAGAATCTTATATCGTCCTCAAGAAATTCACGATTATTCCGTTGATAAACCAGAATTGCGTGAAGTATGTCCTGGACATATGGTCTTCTGTAACAATAAAGAATATCAAGAATATTTACAAAGACTTAAAAACGAATAACAATAATTTGCCTCTAGAAATAGGGGCATTTATTTTAGGATGAAACTAACTTTCTACTAATAGGAGAGTTAGTTTTTTTCGTTCTACTAGCTATTTAAAAAATCGTAGAGAGCATTTGTTTTACTAATTAAAAACTTTTAATTATCATATTAAACGTTATGGAGGAAAAATGTTATGGCTTATCAATTATTTACCGATAGCGGAGCGAATTTATCAGAAGAACAAACCAGAGAATATAATATTAAAGTCATTTCTCTTCCCTTTATCATTGAAGGCAAAGAATACGCAACCTGTTCTAATGAAGATATGGCTTTTGCCTACAAGGCATTAAGAAATAAAATCGTTGTTAATACTTCAGCTGCATCAACTTATTCAATTATCAACGCTTTAGAAGAAGAATTAAGAAAAGGTAATGATGTTTTATATTATGTCTTCTCTAGTGGTCTATCTTCCACATATGATAATGCACTATTAGCCAAGAAGAAATTAGAAGAAAAATATCATCATAATAAAATTATCATCATTGACTCATTATCCGCGGCCTTAGGTCATGGCTTATTAATGGTCTATGCAGCGATGAAACAAAAAGAAGGGGCTACAATAGATGAGGTGGCTAAATTCTTAGAAGACAATAAATTAAAATTAAACCACCTATTCACTGTTGATAATATGTATTTCTTAATGCGCGGCGGTAGAATATCTAAATCCACCTATATGGTAGCAAGAATCGCCAAGATAAAACCTATCATGCACACCGATAATTCTGGAAAATTAACCGCGATTGGCAAGGTTTTAGGTAGAAAGAAGTCAATTTCTGAACTAATTGAATTAACTATAAAAACTATTAGACATCCTGAAGATCAATATGTATTTATTGCTCATGGGGATTGCGAGGATGAGGCAAATTATATCAAAGAAGAATTATCTAAGCGTATTAAGGTTAAAGGATTTTATGTTAATTATTTAGTTCCTACTATATCTGCCCATTCAGGTCCAGGAACTCTTGCTATATTCTTCTTAGGTGATGAAAGAATATAAGATTGTAAATATAAGCAAGAATTGGTTATAGGGGAAAATTGGTCATAGGTAATACTTATGACCTTTTTGATTTGATTAAATATGATATTTAAATTATCATATTAAAGGGGATAATATATGAAAAAAATATTACCAATTATTGCTTTAGCCGCTCTGAGTTTGACATCATGCTACCTTGGAGAAGGGTTTACATCAACATCTTCTGAAAAAACTAATACAACAAGCAGTGAAAAAGAAAACACTTCATCATCAGTAGACGATAGTGGCTCAAAAAAGGTCGTTAATACTAAAGCATCTTTTTTAAAGGTTGTAACAGGATTTAAATCAGACGGCACTCTTTCATATATGCCTTATCCACTAACCACTTATCTTGTTAGTGATATGGGTGATGTACCATATGTAAATATAAACGCTATTTTAAATTTGTTTGGATTTACTGATAACCAAATTAAGACTTATACCAATAAGGATAACGTCTTTACATTTTATTCCGCTTGTGATTTGACTAACACCTTAGTAGTGGATCCTTATAATGATACGATGACATTTAAAGATTATGATCGTTTTGTTAAGAGAAAAAATGATTCATCTCATGTAGATTTAACTCAAGATGCTGAGAAAAATGTTTTCCAATTTGATTCTGCAAATAGTGGTGAAGTAGGCGCTCATAGCCTTACCTATGATTTTAAAAAATACGATATCGATTTGGTTTACGATTTAGGTAACATTTTAGCCCCGTTCGCCGTGCTTAATAATTTATTAGTTGATAATTCTCTTGGAGTACCGATAGTTTATAATGGAGATGATTATTATCTCGCTCTTAGTGCCTATCTTTTTGATAATGACAAAAATCTTACAAATTATGGTGAAGAATTATATTCTGGTTCTTGGCAAGGAAGTGAAAGAAGCCGAGAGATGGCTGATTTTACATATAAACATTTTGTCTGGCTATTAGATAATTTCTATGGTCTAAAAGAGCACCGCAATATCTCTTCTTTTTTAAACGAAGAAACTCTACTTGGAATTAAGAATTCATTAACATCGACTGATCCAGAAATTGCCACAAAAGCTCTTTATAGATATTTAATGGGATTTATTGATGATGGGCATACATCATTCACTAGCGGTTCCTTATATCGACCATATGATAAAGATATTAAAGCTAATCTAAATAAAGAATTTGGAACTGGCGAAAGACATGTGAGTTTAGTAAACGCTTATCAAGATGTTCTTAATTTAAGAGCAACCCAATATGGTGAGACCTATCCAATGTATGAAACTAAAGATAATGTTGGCTTTATTAGATTCGATGGCTTCATGAGTTCATATGCTAACTATTATACTACTCCACCAACTGAAGCGGATGCACTACGTGATAATTTTGCATTATTCTATATTGCTTTAAACAAATTTAATTCCGATTCCAATATTGATAAAGTCGTTATCGATTTAAGTGCAAATGCGGGTGGAGTTTTATCTTCTGCGATTAAAATTTTAGGCATTATATCTAGCGATCCAACTATCTATTTTAAAAATATTTTCACTGGCTCTAATAAGACCGCTAAATACATGGTAGATGTCAATTTAGACGGGAAATATAATAGCGATGACCATTATTTCGCTAACAAATTTGAATATTATAT
>CAJOOD010000071.1 GCA_905236085.1 uncultured Bacilli bacterium | reverse complement strand
GATCCAAGAAATCCTGCTAATCAAGCAACCTATGCCACTGTTGATAAGAAATTATTGCCATTAACCGAATCATTAGAAATTACTGTGGAAAGAGTCGTTCCATATTTCAACGAAAAAATTAAACCAGAATTAGAAGCTGGTAAAACTGTTTTAGTGGCCGCTCATGGTAATTCTTTAAGAGCCTTAATCATGCACTTAGAACACATGTCCAAAGAAGACGTCATTAATTTAAATCTTCCTACCGGCGTCCCAGTCATCTATGAATTAAATGATGATTATTCTGTGGCCTCTAAAGAATATATTGGCGATCAAGAAGCAATCAAAGCCAAGATGAACGCTGTTGCTAACCAAGGCAAAGCCAAAAAATAATAAAACCGAAAAAATTTAAAAAATTTATCCCACCTTTGGTGGGATTTTTCATTCGCGAAAAAAATTTTTGTACATTTTGCATTTTCGAAGGATATGAATTAATAGAGGGAAAAAATTTTCTCCACAAATTAGAGGCAGTAAAATAGTCTTAATAACACTGAATATAAGAAAACGTGGCATAAAGAATTATAACTTCATATTTGGCAAAATCATAAAGTCTATAATGCCCTCTAATTAATTAAGCGGTTACAGCCCAATCCCGCTGTTCATACATGGGCAAATTTGAGTTCCAATCTCTCTTCCGATTCACTCAAATTTGCCACTCCTTTAAAAACAAAAGCCTTCGTATTGCTTTAAAACATAAAAATTATTATATTTATCTACATGAAGAATCAATTTTCTAGAACACAAATTATCATCGGGAAAACCGCTCTTGAGACATTAAAAAATAAAACCGTTGCGGTCTTTGGTATAGGCGGTGTAGGTGGCTATGTTTGTGAGTCACTTGTTAGAAGTGGAGTTGGTAAGCTCGTCTTAGTGGATAATGATGATGTTGCTGTTAGTAATATCAATAGACAAATAATTGCCACTAATAGCACTATTGGGCAGAGCAAAGTTGATGTTATGGCTAATAGAGCCAAAGATATAAATCCAGATGTCATAATAGAAAAAAGAAAATGTTTTTATTTACCAGAAACCGCTACTGAATTTAATTTTAAAGAATACGATTATGTAGTTGATGCAATTGACACTGTCACAGCCAAAATTGATATTATCATGAAATGTAAAGAGAACAATATCCCAATAATCTCTGCAATGGGCGCGGGTAATAAAATGGAGCCATCTAAATTAGAAGTATCAGATATCTCTAAAACCGAGTATGACCCTTTAGCCAAAGTCATGCGTAGAGAATTAAGAAAAAGAGGAATTAATCATTTAAAAGTCGTTTATTCTAAAGAAAAAGCCCTTAATCCATTTGAAGATGGATATTTAGAAGAATGTTTAAGTGAAGCATCTAATAAAAGAGTGATTCCAGGCTCTACAGCCTTTGTTCCATCAGCGATGGGGTTGATTATCGCTAGCGAAGTAATTAAAGACCTAATAGGCTTTAAATCAGAATCAACAATATATAAAAAATAACATTTTTCTCATAATATGATATTCTATATAATAGAAATCAGTAATTGTTACTGAATTATGGGATTGAATATATGAAAAATGTTAAATTAAGCAAAAATCAATTAGAAAGATTACCAAGTTATCTTCATTTATTAGTGAGTTTAAGAAACAATGGTATCAAGGTGATATCCGCCCAAACGATTGCCACTTGTTTAGATTTAAACCAAGAACAAGTTAGAAAAGATATTGCCTCTGTTTCTTCTGTAGATGGAGTTCCTAACAAAGGAAGAGATATCAATGTACTTATTCATGATATAGAAGACGTATTAGGTTATGGTGAATCATATAATGCTTTCCTTGTTGGCGCCGGTTCTTTAGGTAAAGCCTTGCTCCATTATAATGGTTTTAATTATTACGGCATGAATATCGTATGTGCCTTTGATAAGAATAAAGACTTAGTGGGTTCAGAAATAAATGGCAAGCCTGTTTTAGATATTGATGAATTAAATTATGAGACATTGCAAAAATATAAAGCCAACATTGCTATATTATGTGTTCCTCAATACGCAATCAAAGATATAGAGGAAAAATTAGTGCAAGCCAAAGTGGAAGCCATTTGGAATTTTGTTCCTGCTAAATTAAATGTTTCAAGCGATATTATTGTCTCTAATATCGATTTAGCGACATCTTTATCAGTCTTATCGCATAAATTAGCTAAGAAGAAAAAAGAAGGACAATAATCCTTCAAATTCCTATAAAATAATTAACTTTTACAGCATTTTTATTTCTTTTGGCTCATTCCTAAGATGAAATTTATATCTTCTAAAGTCATCTTAGACATGTCTTCACTGCCATTGGTGATAACTTGTTTAACCAAGTCTTTTTTCATATTTTGGAGTTGGATAACCTTCTCTTCAATGGAGTCGTGGTTAACAAATTTATATACAGTAACTTTTCTAGTTTGACCAATTCTATGGGCTCTATCAGTGGCTTGATTTTCCGCGGCGATATTCCACCATGGATCAAGATGAATAACTGTATCCGCTCCATAAAGGTTAAGGCCAGTGCCACCGGCTTTTAAGGATACTAACATAATTTTAGTATCATCTTTATTATTAAAGTCTTCAGACATGGAGATTCTTAATGATGCTGGAGTCTCGCCATAGATATAGAATGATTTAATATTCTTAGAATCTAGAATATATCTAAGATGGTCTAATACCTTGGTAAATGAGGAGAATATTAAGACCTTATGGTTACCATAAATAGATTCTTCAATGGTTTGTAATGCTAAAGACAATTTAGGTGGAACCTCATCATAATTTTCAATAAATGTTGATGGGTCGATACATATTTGTCTTAATCTGGTCATCATACCGAATAAAGATACGCCAGCTTTGCCTTCTTTTTTAATCATTTCTTGGGCTTCAAATAGATACGATTCATAAATACCTCTTTGTTTATCAGACATATTAACCAATACTGATAATTCTTCTTTAGGTGGTAATGAGGCTAAGACGGCTTCTTTAGTTCTTCTTAAGACAAAAGGCAAGACCCTCTTCTTTAGATTTTCTTTATCTTGGTCATCTTCATATTGTTTCATGAATTTATCTTCGCTTTCAAAATATCCTGGCATCAAGAAATCAAAGATAGACCATAAGTCACTTAATGAATTCTCAATAGGAGTGCCAGTTAAAGCAAAACGATAATCAGAATGTAGAGTTTTAACCGCTTTAGATTTCTTGGTTTCTGAGTTCTTAATAAACTGAGCTTCATCAATAACCACTAAGGAGAAATCCTTATCATCATATAAGTCTTGGTCATTTCTCATTGAGTCATATGAAGTAATATATACGCGTTTTGCATCGTTTTTGATTTTGGAAATGATTTTCTTTCTTTCGCCTTTACTTCCATCAACGACATAACGTTTATAAGAATCATCCCATTTGCTGAATTCTGAATCCCAGTTATAAATAAGAGATTTAGGACAGATGATTAATATTGGTTTTTGTTCTTTTAATGTAGAGATAAAAGCAATGGTTTCTAAAGATTTACCTAAGCCCATATCATCAGCAAGAATTCCAGATAGATGATTGTTTGATAAGACTCTCATCCATTTTACCGCTTCAAATTGATAATCTCTTAAGTTCTTCTTAAAAGCGGGTTTTAATAATTTAGAAATATCGTAATCTTTAAATTTAGTGATATCGTTAATAGCCTTTTGGACATATTCGCCTAAATCAATAGTAATATTATCTTTTTCTAAGGCTTTTAATTTCAAGGCTTGGAAGAATGGTACTTTTTCGTTTTCTAAATCATCGCCTTCAAATACTTCGTCAGCGATTTCAGCGACAGATTGCATCTTTTCTTCATCTAAAACGATATAGTTGTTATTTAAAATGACAAATTTCTTTTTCTTACGATAGGCTGAAAGAATTTCTCTTAATTCATCTTCACTATATTTGTCAGAATGCATGCTGACACCAAGCCAGTCCATATTGCTTTCAATTTTAATTTTGATGTTAACTTCTTTACTAACATTTAATGATTTTAATTTTTCATCCAAATAGATAATAGCAATCTTCTTTAATTCGGATAAGTCAGCGGTGATAAAAGTATTGATAGCTTTGCCATCTTTAATCGTGCCGTTTTCTAATCCCCCAACACTTTCTAATATTTTTAGATATGAAGTCTTAATCGCATAATAATAAGCATTAGCTTCTATGGCTTTATCGGTTAATATTTCTCCATCAGCATCATAGGAAGTTTTGAAGTGGAGATATTCATGATCATCAAGAGAGATTTGTAAAAGAATCTTAAATCCTTCTTCTTTATTTATCGGTGCCGCTTTGATTAAAGAGGAGGATATTTTAGGAAGGACTTGTTTTTGAAAAATGTCTTTAACATATTCAAATTCCAGCTTTTTTTGCGCATTTTGAGCAAAGAAGAGATATAAATCCTTAATATAATCATTTTCAAAATCAAGGATAGATATCTTATTTTTATCAGTAGAAATCTTAATCACAAAATTATTAGCGACTAATATATTTTGGAACGTAACATTACTGCAATCCGGATTTAATGATATGCTTCCATCAGCATTTAAGCTGATAGAGGCTTGAGTTACTTCTCTATCAATTATATAATCACGGAAATTATCTCGATAATCTCCAGAACGGATTTCGCTTGTTGCATTCTTTATCAATATTTCTCTACTGGAGCAGATATTAATATGTAGATAATCAAGTGTCACTGTTTCCCCTAATAGAGCTTTCATCATTAAGGCTGCATGTTCAACATCAATAAATATGACGTCACCAATATAATAGTAATATTCATATTTCTGGGCCATTAAGAGATAATTAATAGCGTCACCATAACAATTCTTAAAAGCGGAATAACTTAAATGGTTAACGCTTTTGCCTTTGTTATAGGTGGAATTGGTGTTATAGGCTTCTAAGAAATCCGCTACATCATTAACAACATATGATCTTTGACCGTTATTAAATTTAAAACTAACACCAATAGTTTGTACATCATCACTTTGGAAAGAATCAGCGATATGGAAAACAAATTCTAAACTGTATAATTTATCGGCTTTGACATCTTGCTTAATAGAGACCGCGGTCTTGTCATCTTTATGTTTATTAATGATATCGGTTAAATTATTTCTTAATTCTGAACGGCGTTTTAGTTGTTCTAAAGTTAAAGTAGAAGAAATTTCTAATTCTTCTTTTATCTCTGGATATAAATCAAACCTATTTTGTTGTGCTTTTTCTAATTCATAAATATAGGTAACAAAAGATATAATTGCTAATTCTTCATTAGAAGAAAAACTAGAGCCTGATCGTTTTAATAATTCCCCATTTCTAGAGACCATAAAACGAATATAATCTTTATACATTTCAAAGGTCTTATATTCTTTTTTTAAAACAGCATAATAATACATGACGCTTTGATCTTTAGCGAGCTCGTAATAGACGTCATAAGCACCATTTGTAAAGAGATTGTATATCTCTAGATTAGAGGATATAAATCTTTTATATGCTTGATAGCTTTCTTCATTAATTCTTCTAATAAACATTATTTATCCTCTTTCTTAATTGGATATATATCAAAATCTAAATCTAAGGCTCCGGCTCCCACTAAAACATTACGGAGTAGGAAACTATCTCTTGCGGCTTCTAGAACTTGTTTATTCTCTTTAATATTTTTGACATATTTTGAATCATTATAAATTAACGCATCGATACATTTTGCCGCTAGATGGTGAGAAACGGGATTTTTAGCGTATTTTTGCACGTTTTTATATAATTTCTTTTCAATTGTTGGCTTACTTAATTGGCTCTTTCTATAGATGAGCAATAATGTATCATCATCTAAATAATTAGAATCATAATCATCTATTTCAAAATCTTCGTTGCTTTCTAATAATCTAATAAATTTATATTCAAATGTG
This sequence comes from uncultured Bacilli bacterium, assembly GCA_905236085.1. Taxonomy (GTDB): domain Bacteria; phylum Bacillota_I; class Bacilli_A; order RFN20; family CAG-826; genus CAJOOD01. The sequence goes on along the minus strand of CAJOOD010000071.1, from coordinate 246 downwards.
TCTTCTTTAATATTCATAGCTTTCACTTCTGAATTGGTTAAAGGAGTATTGATATATGGTCTAACCATCATGTATATCTTCGCGTTATTGCTGTTATATAGCAAGAAATTCTTCAGTCCGAATTCTATTTCGTCTGTCTTATATTCTTGTGTTAAGATAGCTACTATTTTTTGATAATTTAAATTATTCGCATAATAGCAATAATTATCAATTAATAGCATGGACATTAATATCGCCGCATAAGAG
>CAJOOD010000070.1 GCA_905236085.1 uncultured Bacilli bacterium | reverse complement strand
GATAAGTCGCTATCAGCCTATTTAAAGCAAAGAATACAAAAAGCTTTAGAAGTAAAAGATAGTTACAAAGCTAGTTAGGTGTATTATGGATAGATTAGAAGAATTAATGCAAAGAATTGATAAATTTAATAAAGATAGAGAATGGGATCAATTTCATTCTCCTGTTAATTTAGCTAAATCTATATCTATAGAAGCTAATGAATTATTAGAATGTTATCAATGGAATGATAATGCTAATCTAGAAGATGTAAAAGAAGAATTAGCGGATGTAATGAATTATTGTTTGCAAATGTCTATGGTATTAGGTTTAGATCCAATAGATATTATGAATAAGAAAATGGATAAAACTGAAAAGAAATATCCAGTAGAAAAGGCTAAGGGCAAATCTACTAAATATAATAAATTGTAAATAGTCGATAATGGAGGTTGTATATGGAACCAAGACTTAGAAAAACACCAGGGAGAACATATTACGAATCTACAATAGAAGATTTTGCTTTAATTAAAAATCCAGATGATATTGTAGAATTTTTGGTAGAGAGTGATGAATATACAGAACCTCATCAATTGCATCTACAAAAAAATGCTTGGTCTAACCAAATTAAAATATTAAAGAAATATTTACAAGATAAAAAAGGTTATATTATTTTTGAATATGTATTATCAAGAGTTAATATGAGAATAGATGTTGTTTTATTAATGGATGATATAGTATATTCATTAGAATTCAAAAATAATGAAGTTACATTCAATGATGATGATATTAATCAAGCAGATGGATATGGATATGCTTTAAAGAATTTTTATGAAGTAAATAGAAATAAATATGTAGTTCCAATTCTTATAGCAACAAAAGCTCCAGATAGCATATGTTCAAATGGAGCTGATTTAGGTATTGATAAGCTTTTCTCGTTATTTAAAGCAAATACCAATAAGATGGAACAATATATTGATTTAATCAGAAGTAAGTATGGTTCAGATGTAATTTATACTGAAGAAGAATTTGAAGAATGGGTAAATTCCCCATTTAAACCAAATCCAACAATTATTCAAAGTGCAAGATCAATATATATGAATAATCAGGTCGATGCCTTTTTTAAATTTGACTCAGGCCAAGAAAATTTAGATGTAACTGAAGCTACTGTTGAGTCAATTTTAATAGAGGCAAAACAGAACAAGAAAAAGATAATTTGCTTTGTTTCAGGAGTGCCAGGGGCAGGTAAGACACTGGTTGGTCTAGACCTTGCAGGGAAGACTAGAAACGATAAAGCTAATGATTTACCCGATGCAGTATTCTTTAGTGGTAATGGACCTTTAATTAATGTTTTAACAGAAGCATTAGGGCGTGATGCTTTTAAAAATAATCCAGTTAAATTTCCTAATAAGAATAGAGCAGTAACAGATGTTAAAACATTCATTCAGGATTTACATGCCTTTAAACAAGATATTATCGCAACAAAGAAGAAAAAAGTTATTGAAGAAAATGTATTAATATTTGATGAAGCACAAAGAGTATGGGATGAAGCACAATTAGAAAAATGGTTAACTAAAAAAGGCGCAGACAAGAAATATTTTGGATTGTCAGAAGCTGATCTTTTACTAGATGTATTTAAAGAAAAAGATTGGGGAGTAATTGTAGCGTTAATTGGACTTGGCCAAGATATTCATACTGGAGAAAATGGCTTAGGCTTATGGTTTAAATCATTGTTATCTAAACATAATGAATGGGATATTAGACTATCAAAGAATATCTTTAATCAAAAAGCTGATGTTCTAGATGCATATAAGAACGAAATTCTTAATTGCCCTAGAGTAAAAGAATGTGATGGTCTTTATCTAAAGACTTGTATAAGAACGCCTAGAGCCAGTAAATTATCAGAATTTGTAGAAGCACTTCTTAATAATGAGCCCGAAAAGGCTAAAATTTCACTTGAAAATTTTGATAATTTTCCTATTTGTATTACTAGAGATTTACACCATGCTGAACAATTTATATTAGAAAATACTTTAAGAAGAGAAAGATGCGGTAAGTTGTGCAGCAGTAATAGTAAAACTTTAGGTAGAGACAGTCATTCATTTGATAATATTGATAATTGGCATTTTGCAAATTGGATGTTAGATGAGAGTGGAAGGGATTCATCTAATTCACTAGTATTTGCAGCATCAGAATTTAATATTCAAGGTCTAGAAATAGATTGGTCATTACTTGGTTGGGATATGGATATGTATTACTCAAATGGTGCTTGGAATCAGCAAAAAATGCTTACTCCAAAAAGATTTGTAGTAAGTGATGAAATAGTAAAAAAACACATATTAAATTCATATAGAGTTCTCCTTACTAGAGCAAGAAAAGGAATGATAATTTATATTCCTAAAGCAGGAGATTATGAAGATAAATATAATACTGCAAAGTATTATGATTCAACATACGATTATTTAAAATCATGTGGAATTAAAGATATAGATGAAGTAAGAAAATATACAAGAATATCTAATGCAATACAATTACCATTTTAATGGTTTTTATATTAGTTTAAGATAGACTTTTTTTAGATTTTCTTATAACTCTAAGCATTTGTTTTTGCTCCCT
>CAJOOD010000069.1 GCA_905236085.1 uncultured Bacilli bacterium | reverse complement strand
TAATTAATCCTATGGTATGTGATAAATGTTACGAATCATTCACTCCTAAATTTAAGACATTTAAATTAGATGGAATAAGTGCGATGTATATTTATGATTATGATGAGACAATTAAATCTTGCTTATATCAATTAAAAGGGTGTTACGATTATGAATTAGCTCCAGTATTTTTAGCCCCTTTTGTTCACGAACTGAGATTAAAATATCTTGATTATTATATGGTATGTGCTCCATCTAGTGTCGAAGATGATGAGCATCGCGGCTTTAATCATGTTGAGGAAATATTTAAAGTTTTAAGGTTAAAAAACTTGCAAATCTTGGCTAAAAATCAAAAATATAAGCAATCTGATCAAAAAAGAAGCGATAGAAAAAACATTAAAAATATCATCACTTATAAACAAAAAATGTCACTGGCTAATAAGAAGATATTACTAGTGGATGATGTCTTTACAACTGGTTCGACCTTAAAGGCATGCTTAGAATTGGTTAAAAAACTAAAACCCAAGAAGATAAAAATTCTTCTAATTTCTAAAGTAAATCATCATTAAACATTCTCATTTTGAGAATAAGTTGCATTTTGAAATAGACTAACTGAAAGTTAAATGGTAAGATATTAAAGCATATGGCAAATTTTGCAGAAGAAAGGCACGATAGTGTTAGGTAAGTATCATGAGTTTTTTCGATAATAGAGCGTTAAGAAAATATGAAAGAATCGCTAATCAAGTTCTTAAATTAGAAGATACGATGAAGGCTTTAAGCGATGAAGAATTAAAGGCCAAAACTCCATATTTTAGAGAATTGCTAAAAAATGGTAAGACTTTATCCGATATTCAAGTAGAAGCTTTTGCAGTTTCTAGAGAAGCAGCAAGACGTGTATTAAGTCAATTCCCATTTAAAGTTCAAGTTATAGGCGCAGCCATCTTACATGAAGGTGACGTCGCTGAAATGAAAACCGGTGAAGGTAAAACTTTAACAGCGACTATGACTGTTTATTTAAACGCTTTAGCGGGTCATGGTGTTCACGTTATTACCGTTAACGAATATTTAACTGAACGTGACGCTACATGGATGGGACAAATCTATACTTTCTTAGGTTTAACCGTTGGTATTAACTTACGCGCTAAAACAACACAAGAAAAACGTGAAGCCTATTTATGTGATATTACCTATACCACTAACTCAGAATTAGGCTTTGACTATTTAAGAGATAATATGGCGCAATCTTTAGATGGCCGTGTCTTAAGAAGAGACACCCCATTAGATTATGCCGTTATCGATGAAGCTGACTCTATTTTAATCGATGAATCTCGTACACCATTAATTATTTCAGGTGGAGCTAAAGCATCACCAAGTCAATATACTGTCGCTGATAGATTTGTTAAATCTTTGAAAAAAGAAAGAGATTTTACTGTCGATGTCAAAGATAAGACTGTCAATCTTACCGATGAAGGTAATAAACGCGCTGAGCAAATGTTTGGTATTAAGAATCTATACGCTCCTGAATATTCAGATTTAGTCCATAGAATCTTTAATGCTTTAAAAGCTAATTATATTATGGCTCGTGATGTCGACTATTTAGTCGATAAAGAAAATCAAGTACAAATCATTGATCAATTCACTGGTCGTGTACTTCCAGGTAGAGAATGGTCTGATGGCTTACATCAAGCTGTTCAAGCTAAAGAAAATGTGGAAATTAAACAAGAAACTGTTACTATGGCCACGATTACATATCAAAACTTCTTCCGTTTATATCGTAAGATGTCCGGTATGACTGGTACCGCTAAAACTGAAGAAGAAGAATTTAGAAAAATCTATAACATGAGAGTTCTTCAAGTTCCTACTAACATGCCTGTTATTAGAGAAGATGCAACCGATTTCATCTACGCTCATAAAGGACCGAAACTTGCGGCCTTAATTAAGGAAGTAAAAGAAAGACATGAAAAAGGACAACCAATCTTGATTGGTACTGTTTCCGTTGAATCTTCTGAAGAAATTTCTAATTTATTAAACGCTGCTGGTTTGCAACATGAAATGTTAAACGCGAAAAACCACGCACGTGAAGCGGAAATTATCGC
>CAJOOD010000068.1 GCA_905236085.1 uncultured Bacilli bacterium | reverse complement strand
ATAGATATGGTCCACAATATTGTTTAATCTTATCGTTAGATATCTCATAAAGATAGTTACCGCAATATCGTTTTACTTTATCGTTAGATATCTCATATAGATAACTGCCGCAATATTCTTTAATTCGGCCATTACTTATTTCTAATATATAAGGTCCACAATATCTCTTAATTCTTGCCATATATTATTCCTACTTCTTATTATATAATCTTACCATTATTTTGGTTAATAAAATGATGGATATTTTCATAATTAGAAGCCACCTTTAATACGGTTTCATCATCCATATATCTTCCAATCATTTGTAATCCGATAGGAAGATGGTGTTTCATAAATCCACCTGGTATAGAACAAGCTGGATTACCGAGGAAATTAACGATAAAAGTCTCGCAAAACCCGATTAATTTATCTATTTTCTTATCATTAATATATTCTGGACCTAAGGTATTGTTATTATCATCATTTTTAACCGGTGGACAGCATGTCACTGGCGATATGATTAAATCATATTCATTAAATAATTCATCGAATACTTTTTTAATTTCTTCTTTGACTTTTATATATTCATTTAATCTATTTTTTTCTTTTCTAGCTCTATTATTCCAATATAAGAGTTCCTTAGGTAGATTAGACTCATCTAATAATCCTTCTTTTTGATACATTTCGCATTCATATGCGGATTCCATAGATATGGCTAAAGACCAAATTTCAGATAAATAATTAGCGTCAAAAGAGAATTTTATATCCACTCTTTTTACTTCCGCACCTAATTTTTCTAATGATTTCGCTTTGCTATATATTTTCTTTTTAATTTTTTTATCAACTTCATAGATGCCAAAATCATCAGTGTAAGCAATCTTTAGACCTTTAATTGATTGATTTAAATATTTGGTATAATCTATCCTTTCTTTCTTAACTGAATATGGGTCTTCTTTATCGTATCCTTGCATCTCATTTAATAATATCGCGGCGTCTTTAACGGATTTAGATAATCCTCCATTCATGCAAAAAGGGAAAGCATTAGGATCTAGATAATCTTGATAATGAGAGGCTACTGTTCCATTAGAGGCTTTAAAGCCAAATATATTATTCCAACTGGCTGGTATTCTAATCGAACCTCCAGCATCTCCACCTTCCGCAATAGGGACTAATCCACCACTTACTGCAACCGCTGAACCGCCACTAGAACCACCAGAATTATATTTGGTATTAAATGGATTTTTACTTGGACCATAACGATAATTATCACATGTTCCTCTAAAACCATATGTTGGAGCGTTAGTTTTTCCAATGGCCACTCCTCCTAATTTTTCCATGGCCTTAGTAAATAATGAATCATATTCATCTATACGATTAAAGTCTTTAATTCCACCTGCACTATTGGACCATCCTTTTTTCGAATCTAGGAAATCTTTTAAAGCAAATGGTACACCAGCAAATGGACCGATATATTCCCCGTTAGCGATTCTTTTATCTAATTCATTAGCAGATTCTTCTGCTTCTAAGAATTTAGTATAGGTAAAGGCGTTTAATTTCTTATTTTTTAGATTAATTCTATTTTCAAAATATTTAACAACTTCTAAAGAAGTAAATGTCTTGTCATTAACTAATTCCCCTATTTGATAAGCACTTAATTTTTCTAATTCAACATTGGCTTTAATATATTCTTTACCTATTTCATGTTTTTTCCAATGTTGGACAATCTTATATCCTAGCGGTGAGAATATCACTTCGCTTATTAATTCCACGATGGCCCCTAATATTGAACAGCCAATACACTGCCATATGCTCCAATGAACTTGTGTCGCGGTAGGAATAAATGGAAAGATGTAAAAGGCCAAAAATACAAAGAGGAAATTATCCACGACTTGGCCAAAGAAAGTAGAAATATAACTTCTTAATATAAAAGCGGGCTTACTATCGGGATTGACTTTAATTTTCTTACCAACAAATATATTTAAATAATTGTTAGTTAAGGCTGATATGATAAAAGCTATCGTACTCGCTAGTAAGATAGACCATTCACTAAATACAAATATATCAAATTGAGGATTTTTTAATATGAGACTTAATAAATAGAATATTAACGCGACAAGTAAATTAGAAAAAGCAGCGAGTAAAGATAATATATTTGATGCTTTTGCTCCAAAATGTTTAGTGACAACATCAAGTATTAAAAAAGCTATCCAAGAAATACATATTCCCGCATTAATAGCTAAAAATGGGAGTGAGACTAATTGAATCTGACTTAATAGATTCATGCCCACGACTGTTAAACAAAAAAGAATAACCACATATTTAGGTACGGCCTTAAACAAAAGAGTTATTCTTCTTAGAATAGTATTATTATTCATGATTTTCTCCTTGGTTTTATTTTATATAGCGAAGGATTTAGAGGCCGAACTCCGCGATAATTATTATATTATTGCTAAACTTTTATGCAAGTTTTAAATATTATATTTTTAATAGTAAAAATTATACTTTCGCATATTCAAAGTAAAGTTTTTATTTACATTTCAAGAAAACAAGAATAATTTATAGGTATGAAAGATATAGATAAAACCAAAAGAAAATTTGAAGATGCCTTATTTACTTTATTAAAGAATAAGAATTATCACGATATCACCATTAATGAGATATGCGCTTTAGCCAACAAGACAAAGATGACTTTTTATCATTATTTCAAAGATAAAGATAATTTGCTTGCAATAGCCTCTATTAATTTAATCAATCGAGAATATGATGACGATTATGCCAAAATATTAAAGAAAGAAAGCGACTTAGAAGAGATAGAATATCAATCTCTCATAGTAACATTTAATTGGGTGAGCAAACATTATGATCAAATTCAAAATCTGATCTATAAAGGTGAAACTCTTCCATTAGAAATATTCAAAAAAGCCTTGTATGATAATTACCATAAATACATAACTGAATCAATCAGCACTAGCGGATTTGATATACCAAGCGATTATATTTCTATCTTCTGCTTTGAAGGATTATATGGAACTTGCTTATATTACGGAGAAAAAATAAAGAAAGGCGAGAGTAAGAAAAAAACTAAAGAAGAGATGAAAAAAGTTTGTCGTCTTTTAGCTAATGCGGTCATATCCATTTCTACTTAAATCTTTGCAAAAATTCATTATTTTTAAAAAATACACTTCTTTTGCGGAAATTTCCACTCTTTTATAAGCCATTCCTTTTTGTGAAAAACTTTGTATATAAAGAGTATTATTTACCAGAGTATCAATCCCTTTAGCGCATATGTCAGTCTTTTGATAATAGATGCTTATATCTTCATCAACATAATCCTTAATAGCTTCTTTTGTGATGCTTTTTGTTTTTTGCTTTTTTAAATTTTTCACTTGATAGCATCGCTAAGACTCTTATTAAAGTTATTATATAAGGTAAAAGAAAAAGGGTGTCAAATTCTAATCTCTAACACCCATTCAGCATAAGATGATAAGCGCTATATATATAACAATTGCTGGCCGAACTAGCAAATATACATCTATAGGAACATATTTTGGATTTGGCTCTATACCAACATCTACCTCTAATAGGTTCTAATTTTTATCGCTTAGTTTAATGCCTTCTTCTTTAGTAAGTAGTAAGAATTCTTCATGCTATTTACATATTAGCTCATTTTCCAAAAGTTACCACAGTCCTTACAAATCCAAACCCTAGAACCACTTAAAACTTCTCCAGGTGGATTACCGCAATAAACTCTTTCTTTGCTAGCCCCACAATAAGGACACGAAGGTGTTGACGCTAAACATCCTCCACCGCTGACGGCTTCAAGTTGTTCTTCGTTTAGTTCGATGTCTTCTTCTTTAGCAAGCGCTAATATTTCTTCTTGGTTCTTACATGCTTTTATTTTAGCAATTTGTTCTTCACTCAAACCTTTTAATAATTCTTCTTTCATGAGATTGATCTCCTTATTATTTCATATGTTTAAATGACGTTTTCCACTTAAAAAATAATATATAAAATATTAATATGCAAGAAAAATAAGCCTAAACTATACTT
>CAJOOD010000067.1 GCA_905236085.1 uncultured Bacilli bacterium | reverse complement strand
TCAGTGTTACCGCTTTTGGATAATACACCTTTAATATCAATATTGCTGTCTCTTAGATAATAATCATCTAATAAGGCTTTGACCTCATCGCTATCGGTTTGTCCAGTAATCTTGATATTAGAATTAGAAACACTTCTTAATGTAAATGTGGAACTATCACCTACTTCATAGGATAAAGAGACATTATATAATTCAACATATCTAGAATAAGGATAAGTATATATAGCGTTATCAAAAGCGTGATTATAAAAATCTAGCGCGTCATCATATATGGTTGGATCATATCCTTTAGTATTTTCGTTAAAGGTAACACTTATCGATGCAGTAGAAGCATCTAAATAAGGTAGACCGTTATCATTATTAAGTTTGCCACCAGAGATATCTAATACATTACCGGAAGTATATGTAGTAGAGCAATTTCTAAGTAACAAACTATCAATTTCCTTATTGGTTTGATTAACTCTTTGAATATATGTATTTCCATCTAAACTTCTAGTAACAGTGCCTCTAACAGTGTATGTATTGCTTACATCACTAGAAGCGTTAACAGCGATTTGACATATATCCGCTAATTCGTGATAACCATCTGGAAGAGCGCATTCATATATCGAATCAGTCCAAGCTTGCTTAACCTCGCTATTAAATGTTGAAGCGCTTATTATTACTCCAACACTTAATGAAGTTGCCACAAGTAAAACACTTATTTCTCTTGTTTTCATATCATTATTACCTCTTTGTCCGTTAATAATTTTATAATAAATATTCAATTATTGATAGTTAGATATTTTTAATATAGTACCGGTTAAAATTATTTAGAAATGCAAATTGTGCAAAAAATACTTATTCAATATTTATTAGAAAAAATAAGCAAAATTAAAATAATAATCGGGTTTTTGAATTGTTTTTTACAAATTTGCTTGGATTTTTATTATTTGAATTCATTAATGGTCAATTTAGTATATGTGCAAAAATTGCACACTTATAATTGATATAAAATTTAAAAATACTTATAGTATTAATAGATAGAGGTATAGGAATATGAGCCTATTAGAAATACGCAAAAAGTGCAAAATCACCCAAGCTAAAGCTGCTTCAATCGTTGGAGTATCTTTAAGAACATATGTTTCTTACGAAAAAAACGAAGAAAATACTGATGTTTTGAAGCTAGAAGGAATGAAAGAGAAATTAAACGAATACGCTAATAATGATACACTTGTTTTAAAAGATAAGGTGTTATTAGTAACCGGAGGAACTGGTTCTTTTGGTAATGCTGTTGTTAAAAGATTCCTAGATACCGATATTAAAGAAATTAGAATATTATCTCGTGATGAAAAGAAACAAGATGATATGCGCAAGTTCTATCATAATGATAAATTAAAATTCTATATTGGTGATGTTAGAGACTATACATCTATTAAGAATGCTTTTAAAGGTGTTGATTATGTATTTCACGCCGCGGCATTAAAACAAGTACCTTCATGTGAATTTTATCCTCTTGAAGCGGTGAAAACTAATATCTTAGGTAGTGATAATGTTATCAGCGCTTGTATCGCTAATGGGGTGAAAAAAGCGGTATTCTTATCAACTGATAAAGCTGCTTATCCAATTAATGCTATGGGCATGACTAAAGCATTAATGGAAAAGAATGTTATCGCTAGATCTAGAACACTAGAGGATAATGAAACCATATTATGTCTAACTAGATATGGTAATGTCATGGCGTCTAGAGGGAGTGTTATACCTTTATTTAAAGAGCAAATAGAATCTAATCAACCTATCACCATTACTAATCCTAATATGACTAGATTTATGATGACCTTAGAGGAGGCAGTTGATCTTGTCTTATATGCTTTTGCTAATGGTAAGCAGGGTGATTTATTTGTTCAAAAAGCTCCAGCCTGTACGATTAAAACACTCGCGGAATCGATGAAAGAATTGCTACATTCAAATGTACCAATTGAATATATAGGAACTAGACACGGAGAGAAATTATATGAGACTCTTATCACCCAAGAAGAAATGGTAAGAGGGGAAGAAAAAGATAACTTCTTTGTCATACACGCGGATGATAGAGACCTCAATTATGAAAAATATTTCTCAGTTGGAAACAAAGAATTAAATAAAGATAAGTCATTTACTAGTGAAAATGCTGTAAGATTAAATAAAGAGGAGATGATAAATCTTCTTAAGAAATTGGAGATGTTCAAATGAAAGTACTAATTATTGGGGCTAATGGCTTTATTGGTAAGAATCTTTCCTTATGGTTAGAAAGAGATAATTTAGAATTATTAAAAATTGATGTAGATAATCTAGATAGATTAGAAGAATATGTTCTTGCTGCCGATTTTATTATTGAACTCGCAGGAGTTAATAGACCTAAAACTAATAAAGAATTCAAGCCAGGGAATCTTAAACCAGTTAGACAATTAATCTCCATACTTAAAAAGAATAAAAAGAGAACTCCAATTCTCTATTCATCTTCGGTGCAAGCTGATTGGGATAATGATTATGGCAACGCTAAAAAGGTAGTGGAAGATTTGTTATTTAAATTAGCTTCTACAAATAAGAATCCAGTATATGTGTATAGATTTAATAATGTCTTTGGTAAATGGTGTAAACCTAATTATAATTCTGTAATCGCAACATTTTGCTATAACCAGACACATGGTATAGAAAATATCATGGATAATCCTGCAAAGAGAATTAGATTTGTTTATATTGATGATTTATGTAAACACGTTTTATCTACGATTAGACAAGATAAATGGCTAGGTAGTGAAGGTATATTAACTGTGCCTATTTATTATGATGTCTCTTTAGGACATATCGATTGGTTAACTAGATTATATAAAGAATCAATTAAATCTAAGATGTTACCAATACAAAGAGATGATTTTGAAAAGAAATTATATGCGACATTCCTCTCCTATGTGGAAGAAGATAAATTTATATTTGATTTAGAAACTCATAAAAATGATTTAGGCTCATTCACAGAAGTCACAAGAAGTGAAAACGCTGGTCAGATGTCAGTTAATATTATTAAACCTGGTGTCAGTAAAGGTGGCCATTATCACAATACTAAATCGGAAAGATATTATGTCGCTAAAGGAGAATGTCTTGTTAAATTTAGAAGACTAGATAGCGATAAGATTATCGAATTTAAATTAAGCGAAGATAAACCTCAAACATTAATCATTCCTATTGGATATACTCATTCCATCACTAATATCGGTAAAGAAGAGGCTGTAGTATTAATGTGGGCTAGTGAGAATTATGACGAGAATAACCCAGACACTATTCCTGAGGAATTATAAACATGATGAAAACAATAATTACAGTGGTGGGAACTAGGCCAGAAATCATCAGACTATCAGAGGTGATTAAGGCACTAGACAAAGATAGCGAAATCAACCACGTTCTTGTACACACTGGGCAGAACTATGATTATGAATTAAATCAGATATTTTTTGAAGAATTAGACTTAAGAAAACCTGATTATTATTTGAATTGTGTCGGTAATGATTTAGGCGAAACAATTGGTAATGTTATATCTAAATCATATAAATTATTAAAAGAATTAAAACCAGATGCATTATTAGTTTTAGGTGATACAAATTCGGCATTATGTGCCTTAAGTGCGAGAAGATTACATATCCCTATTTTTCATATGGAAGCGGGTAATAGATGTGGGGACTGGAATGTTCCAGAAACCATTAATCGTAAAATTGTTGATCATATCGCTAATTACAATCTTCCATATACCAATCACGCCTATAATAATCTACTTAAAGAAGGTATAGAGGACTCTATTTTAATTACCACCGGTTCACCTATGTTAGAGGTATTAAATAGCAACAATGATAAAATAGTTAATTCCAAAATTTTAGAAGAACTAGGCTTAGAAAAAGGCAAATATACCGTTGTCTCATGTCATAGAGAAGAAAATATCGATGATGATGATAATTTCAATAGTCTCATGAATGCGATTAATGCTGTGGCAGAAAAATATCAATTACCGATTATTTTCTCTACTCATCCAAGAACTAGAAAAAGAATAGAAAGCACTGGAATTAAGTTGCATCCATTAATTAGAAATCTAAAACCTTTAGGCTTTATTGAATATGTTAAATTGCAAGAAAATTCCTTTATAGTCTTATCTGATTCTGGAACAGTCAGTGAAGAATCATATATGAGAGGTTTCCCCGCGGTATTAATTAGAACATCAACGGAAAGACAAGAGGCCATCGAAGCCGGTTCTATTATCATGTCAGGAATCAAAGTAGAAGGAATATTATCCTCTATTGAAGAAGAATTAAAGAAATATCAATCAGCGAAAATTCCAGAACATTATGATATCGATAATACTTCTGAAATCGTATTAAAGGCCATTAAAGAAAAACTTTAAATAATTATGGCAAGAGAGACCATAAAGTAAGATAATTAAAAAAATGAATTCTAGGAGACAATAATATTTATGATTAAATTTGACATTAAAGATTATCCAAATGCCACCTTATTAGATCATCCATTACTCAAGCACAAAATCACTTTGTTAAGAGACAAAAACACTAAGACTAATGAATTTAAATTATTGGTTAAAGAAATCTCTATCTTAGAAGGCTATGAAGCTTTGAGAAATCTAGAAACTTATGAAACAGAAATCGATACACCTGTTGAAAAGACCATCCAACCATTAGTTAAGAGAAATAAATTATGCTTCGTCCCAATTTTAAGAGCAGGTTTAGGGATGGCGGACGGTTTAGCGGAACTTCTTCCAGGTTCAACATTTGGTCATATTGGTTTATATCGTGATGAAGTCACCCATGAACCAGTTGAATATTATTGTAAATTACCTAGCGATATCGAAAATAAAGATGTCTATTTATTAGACCCAATGCTTGCGACGGGTGGAAGCGCGATTGACGCGGTTAAGATGCTTAGAAAACACGGCGTTAAGAAGATTACATTTATTTGTATTATCGCCGCTCCTGAAGGAGTCAAAGCCTTCTGTGAAAAGAATCCAGACATCCCATTATATATAGGCTCATTAGATAGAGAATTAAACAAGAACGCCTACATATGTCCAGGATTAGGAGATTGTGGTGATCGTATATTTGGTACCACGAATAAATAACGAATTTCAAAAAAGAACGCAGGATTTGCGTTCTTTTTCATATTAATTATCGGTTATATAGCATCTCTTTAGC
>CAJOOD010000066.1 GCA_905236085.1 uncultured Bacilli bacterium | reverse complement strand
TTTTCAGCGATAACTTTATCAGCTTCGTCACAGATAATCTTCTTGACGAATTTAAATTCTTTAAGATCTAAGGTTAATGGAATCATGATTTCTGGTTCGATTGCTCTACCTAAATCTTTGCTAGCTTTGATTGCGGCTTCGATAATTGCACGAGCTTGCATACGACCAATTTCTGGATATGTGACGTCTAAACGGCAGCCACGGTGACCCATCATTGGGTTGAATTCGTGTAAGTAATCAATTCTAGCTTTAACTTCTTCGACAGTTTTACCTAAGGATTCAGCGAGTTCTTTAATCTTGTCTTCTTCTTGTGGGACAAATTCATGGAGTGGTGGGTCAAGTAATCTAACGACAACGTTGATTTCTTCTAATTTACCAACTGCCATATATAAGCCATAGAAGTCATCTCTTTGATATGGGAGTAATTCCGCTAAAGCTTGTTCTCTTTGTTCAACTGTATCGGCAAGAATCATTCTTCTCATATGGAAGATTCTTTCGCCAGAGAAGAACATGTGTTCTGTACGGCATAGACCAATACCTTCGGCACCAAATTCAACCGCTTGTTTAGCATCTCTTGGAGTATCGGCGTTGGTTCTAATCTTTAAGGTTCTATATTTGTCAGCTAATTCCATAATTCTACCGAAGTTACCAGCTTTGGTATCGGCAGGAATCATAGCCAATGCACCTTCATAAATGTTACCGGTGGAGCCATCGACGGATAAGGTATCACCTTCACCATAGACTTTACCATTAATGGTAACTCTTCTGTTTTCTTCGTCAACGTTAGCGGCGGAGCAACCTGTAACACAGCATTTACCCATACCACGAGCAACGACAGCAGCGTGAGAAGTCATACCACCACGCATGGTGAGAATAGCTTCTGCTGAGACCATACCTTCAATATCTTCTGGAGATGTTTCGGCACGGACAAGAATAACTTTTTCACCTTTGGCTCTTCTTTCTTTTGCATCAGCGGCGTCAAAGGATAAGTGACCAACACCGGCACCTGGGGAAGCTGGATTGCCTGCTGCTAATGGAGTAGCGGCTTTGACAGCTTTTGGATCGAATGTTGGGTGTAATAATGAATCTAATAAACCTGGTTCAATTCTTAAGACTGCTTCTTTTTCATCGATGACACCATCATCTAAGAAGTCTAAAGCGATTTGTAAGGCTGCAGCAGCGGTTCTCTTGCCATTTCTTGTTTGTAAGAAATATAATTTACCATCTTCAACAGTGTATTCCATGTCTTGCATATCTTTGTAATGTGCTTCCATGGTTTTAATGGTTTTTTCAAATTGAGCATAGACATCTGGCATTTGATCTCTTAAATAATCAACATGGAATGGAGTTCTAATACCTGCGACGACGTCTTCACCTTGAGCTTGTGGTAAGTATTCGGCATAAATCTTTCTAGCACCAGTGGATGGGTCACGTGAGAATGCAACACCAGTACCTGAATTAGCGTTTAAGTTACCAAATACCATTGATTGAACGTTAACTGCGGTTCCCCAAGAATATGGAATGGAGTTCATTTGTCTATAGACATTAGCTCTTGGGTTATCCCAGGAACGGAAAACTGCTTCAACAGCTTCGTGTAATTGGACATATGGATCCGCTGGGAATTCTTCACCAAATGTTTTCTTGTAGTATGCTTTATAATCTTTGACTAAGCCTTTTAATTGTTCGGTGTTAACTTCGGTATCAACTTTATAGCCGTTATCTTCTTTGATTTTATCGAGCATTCTATCCATATCTGTTCTTGGCCAACCTTTAGCGATGTTGGTGAACATTAAGATAAATCTACGATAAGAGTCATAAGCAAATCTTTCATTACCAGAAATCTCAGCTAAAACTTTGACAGAAGCATCATTTAAACCTAAGTTTAAGATGGTGTCCATCATACCTGGCATAGAAACTCTAGCGCCAGATCTAACTGATACTAATAATGGAGTTTTGCTTGGATCAGCGCCACCAAATGATTTACCTGATTCGGCTTCGACAGCTTTAATAGCAGCATCAACTTGTGCAACGATTTCCGCTGGCATCTTTTTGCCGTGTTCATAATAAGCGGTGCAAGCTTCCGTAGTAACAGTGAATCCTTGTGGAATTGGGATACCAATGTGGGTCATTTCTGCTAAGCCAGCACCTTTGCCACCAAGAAGCTCTTTTCCTAAACCATAAGCTTCTTTAAAGGCATAGACATATTTCTTTTCTGACATATGTACCTCCTTAAGTACTTAACCGATGTGAAATATAATCATCGGAACTCACGTAATAATATTATCATAGATAATAGAAAAATGAATAAGATTTTAAAGACAATTTTATCAAATTGATAAAAATTATCTTCTTTATGATGTATATTAGTAAAAAGGAAAAGGCAATGAAAAAGAGAACTAAAATTATAATAATAATTTCCTCTGTTGTTGTAGGGGTTACTGTCGTATATTTTTCTAGCCTTGCTATAACCGCTGAAGTGTTATTTTCTCGTCTATTTCAATATGCTAGACCGGACTATAATATTACTCCTGGTGTCATCAATATTAATAGAGTAGACCAGCAAACTTATACAAGAGAAACATTTAAAGTAGACTCTAACGGCAACAAGACAAGCACTTACTTATATAATCAAAACAATTCTGACAATTTAATCATCTTCTCTACCGGAGTTCATACTGGCGCGGATGATTATCTATCGTGGTTTTGCTCTTTTATTGATAAAGGATATAGTGTTTTATCCTACGATTATACCGGAACTTTTGAAAGCGAGGGGGTTTCGTATGGTTTTTCGCAAGGAATTGTTGATTTAGATAATATCTTAACTTATGTAGAAAACGACAGTTTATTAAAAAATAAGAATATCTATCTACTAGGATATTCTATGGGTGCTTATTCTTCGTCATGTATCTTGTCTAAGAATCATAATATAAAAGCTGTTGCTTCTATATCCGGGATTAATCAAGCAGAAGAAAGCATATTATTAATGTCAGAAATGTATGTTCCTAAATTCTTAGTGGACACCACAGGATGGTATGTAAGAAATTATCAAAGAAATCATTATGGAGAATTATCTTATATTGAAGCTTCTAAAACCATTTCTGAGTCCAATGTTCCAACATATATCATTCAAGGCGAAGAAGATTCTTTAGTTAAACTTGAATATTCATCCATATATAAACATGCAGAAGAAATTAAAAATCCGAATGTTGAATATGAACTGATTAAAGGTCCTAGAGGTGATCATATACCAATTCTATTTAGTGAAGAGGCTATTAATTATCAAAAAGAAGTTAACGAGCACTTGAATTCTTTATCAACTTATGAAGATATTAGTGCTTATATAGCTAATGATGTAGACCATTATAAATATAGCGAACCCAACCTTGAATTAATGAATAACATCATAGATTTCTACACAAAATATTAAAAAAACACGCCAGATTTGACGTGTATTTTTGTTATTTACTATAGATTATTCTAATTCAAACGAGCCTGTGTATAGTTGATAATATACACCTTTTTGCTTGATTAAATCATCATGAGTTCCACGCTCAATGATATGTCCGTGGTCTAAGACCATAATGGCTTGAGAATCTTGAACGGTTGATAATCTATGTGCGATGACGAATGTGGTTCTACCTTTCATGAGTTGATCCATACCAGATTGCACTAATTTTTCAGTATGGGTATCAATAGAAGAGGTAGCCTCATCTAATATCATGACAGGAGCATCTTTAATAGTGGCTCTTGCAATAGATAATAATTGTCTTTGACCTTGTGACAAATTAGCACCGTCGCCAGATAATTCGGTATCGAACCCATTTGGTAGACGTGTAATAAAGTCATAAGCATTAGCGACTTTTGCTGCGGCATAAACCTCTTCATCGGTGGCATCTAAACGACCATAACGGATGTTTTCCATGACCGTTCCGCTGAATAAGTTGGTGTCTTGTAAAACAATACCTAATGATTTTCTAAGGTCATCTTTCTTAATCTTATTAATATTGATTCCATCATATCTAATCTTTCCGTCAGCGATATCATAGAATCTATTAATCAAATTGGTAATAGTGGTCTTACCAGCACCAGTAGCGCCGACAAAAGCAATTTTTTGACCAGGTTTTGCGTAAACGGAGACATTTTCTAATACTAATCTTTCACCATTATAAGAGAAATCAACATCATTTAAGGTGATGTCACCTTTTAATTCAGTGTATGTAATAGTGCCGTCAGCAGAATGTGGATGTCTCCAAGCATAATCTTTGGTTCTTTCTTTGGTTTCTTCTAATGTACCATCTTCGTGTTTAATAACATTAACCAATGTTACATAACCTTTATCTTCTTCTGGTTTTTCATCTAATAAATCAAAGATACGAGAAGCACCCGCTAAACCCATAGTGATGGAAGCAATATTTTGTGAGAAGTTGCTAACTTGCATACCTAAGGTTCTAGATAATGATAAGAAGGAGAATACTGTACCAGCAATTTCGGTCGCCTCTCTAATTCCAGCAAGAGAAACTCTAGTAATTTCGTAATCTTTAAAGATAACCAATGCACAGCCAACAATAGCTAGCAAGATATACATGATGTGACCAATATTAGCCATAATTGGCATTAAAATATTACCGTAAATGTTAGCTCTAGTGGCGTCTTCACATAATTGATTGTTGATTTTATCAAAGTCTTCGATAGATTTTTCTTCGTGAACGAACACTTTAATAACTTTTAATCCGTTGATAGATTCTTCAATAGAGCCTTCGACCTTACCTAAGGCCATTTGTTGTTTAACGAAATAACGAGAAGATCTTCCTCCAACAAATTTCATAACAATTAACATAGCGATAACGCAGAGAATTACAACTGCGGTTAACCACAAAGAATATGTAAACATGACCACAAATATGGCGACAGTGGTTAATATGGTTTGAACAGTATTAGGAATTGATTGAGATATCAACATTCTTAACGAGTCTGTATCGTTAGTGAAGTGAGACATGATGTCACCGTGAGCGTTTCTATCAAAATATTTAATTGGAAGTGATTCCATATGATTAAACATCTTGATACGTAGAGAATTTAAGAATCTTTGGGTGATAACCGCCATCATTCTATTCCATATAAATGAACAGATAGTGGAGGTTAAATATAAACTACCTAAAACTAAGAATAATTGTCCTAAATCAGCCCAAGCGTCTTGCTCACTATATTGACCATAAATTGGTGAGCTAACAGAGCTTGCGGAAACAAATCTTTCCACGATATCGGTGAAGTTTTTAATGAATACTGATGTGAAAATCGATACAAAAGCCGCCCCAAATAAACAAATTGCAACAACAATCAATCTCCACTTATTTTCTTTAAATAACAATTTTAAGAGTCTTGGTAGGGTGCCTTTTTTAGCTTTATATCTTGGATCTTTTACTCCTCTTTGAGGACGTGTTCCACCTCTTGGTGCCATTATTTGTTTCCTCCTTCCTTAGCGTGTCTATTTTGTGTGAAATAGAGGTCTTTATAAGCCTCGTTTCTCGCTAGTAATTCTTGATGATTACCCATATCAGCAATACGGCCATTATCTAGAACAATAATCTTATCAGCGTCTTCAATTGAGGAAACACGTTGAGCAATTACTATCTTAGTGGTATTAGGAATTTCTTCCTTTAATCCTTTTCTAATTAAAGAATCGGTTTTGGTATCTACTGCAGAGGTAGAGTCATCTAAGATTAAAATCTTAGGTTTCTTTAATATGGCTCTAGCAATACATAATCTTTGTTTTTGTCCACCTGACACATTCGTGCCGCCTTGTTCGATAAAGCGGTTATAGCCGTCTTGGTGAGCGATGATAAAGTCGTGGGCTTGGGCAATCTTCGCGGCCCTTTCAACTTCTTCGTGACTAGCGTTTAGATCACCCCATTTAAGGTTATCTTCAACACTACCTGAAAAGAGAACATTCTTTTGTAAGACCACAGACACTCCGTTTCTTAGTGTATCTAAGTCGTATTCTTTAACGTTATGGCCTCCGACTATAACTTCACCTTGCCCATCTTCAACATCATATAATCTAGAAATAAGAGAAACTAATGTGGTCTTTCCGGTACCAGTAGCACCCAAAATCCCCACAAATTCCCCATTTTTTATTGAAATATTGATATTTTCAAGGGTATTGACTTCGGCTTCTTTTTTATATTTGAAGTTGACATTTTTAAATTCAATAGAGCCATCTGGCACTTCCATAATTGGATTTGCTGGATTAGCGATCGTTGATTCTTCTTCTAATACCTCGGAAACACGTCTAACGGATTCCATGGACATAACTAACATAACCATGACCATGGATAACATCATTAAGGAAGATAATATTTGTGCCCCATATGTCAATAAGGAAGATATCTTTTCTGGAGAAGCCCCATTATATATAACGTTTTCTGTTTCAATGTTATATACACCACCTGCAGCCATAATAGCTCTTGCTCCCAAGAAGAAGACCAACATATTAGCGATGTTAAAGGAAATCATCATTAATGGGTTGTTCCATGCGACAATTCTTTCTGCTTTAACAAAGTCTTTTAAAACATTATTAGAAGCGGTAGCGAATTTTTCTTTTTCATATTCTTCTCTAACATAAGATTTAACTGTTCTAATTCCAGAAATATTTTCTTGGATGGATTCATTAATCTTGTCGTATCTTCTAAATACGCGGTGGAAGATCTTAAAAGCTTTAGATGCAATTAAGATTAAACCTATAACTAGGATAGGTATAACCACCAAATACGCCCAAGCAATATTAGGTGCGGTGCTAAAAGCCATAATTAATGAGAAGATAAACATTAATGGGGCTCTAATAACAATACGGATGCACATTTGGAATGCTTGTTGAATAAATGAGATATCGGTTGTCATTCTCGTAATTAATGAAGAGGCGGAGAATTTATCGATGTTCTCAAATGAGAACGACTGCAATTTCCTATACAAATCCCCTCTTAAATTTTTAGCCAGACCATTAGAGGCAATAGAGGCAAATCTACCACCCAAAATACCACATACAATAGCAACAATAGATAGACCTATTAATGTTAATACATATGGTAAGATATCAAGGAATGATGTAGCATTTCTTGTTGCTGTAAATAACAATTGCATGATAAATGGAAGAGCGCAGTCGACTGCCACTTCACCTATCATAAATAAAGGAGTCATCAGAGCGTATATTTTATATTCTCTAACGCTTCTAAATATTAATTTGATTTTCTTAAACATTATTATCTCCTTTCTTTAAAACCATATTGACTAATACATTAGGGCTCACAGGCTTATATTTGTTCTTTAGGCATATTCTGTTATAGGCTAGACCCTCTAAGCAAGCAAAGTAAGCTCTACACATTTCTTCTGGATCCTCGTTTTCAAATACGCCTTCTTCTTGACCTTTAACTATTAATTCAATAACGATATGCCAAGATGTCTTTTTCTTTTTGTTACATTTGCTTGGTCGAGGCGGAGAAGAACTTTTTAGCCTATGTGTCAATAACAAATAAAGAATATAAGCATGTTTATCGCTCCCATTAATATAAGAGAGGTAATGGTCAGTTAAATCTCTAAGAACAAAAACAGGCTTGTCTTCAAAATTTATATCAGAACAATAACTATGCCAATCTTCAATAATTTTTTGCATTAATGAGTGAAACAAATCTTCTTTGCTAGAGAAATAGTGATAAAAAAGACCATGAGAACATTTAGCTTCATGAGTTATATCATCGATAGAAACATTATCATATCCATCTAATGCGAACTTTGTTAAAGCGGCATTTAATATGGTGTTTAATCTTTCTTCGCTCTGCGCGGCAAAATCTTGTTTACTTCTTGGCATAATACTTTTGTTGACTAAATTGTCAATGAAACCATTATAATGCAAAACAACCCGTAGTCAATTGATAAAACTTATTTTTTAATAAAAGTTAAAAACTAATGACTAAAGAAAACAAACTTATATGTAACATTGTATATGTGTAAAGCGTTTGGCGTGATAGGATTTGATAGATCACAAAAGCATGATATTTGCAGGTGATAGATGTCTTATTTATGGCTTTTGAACGTATATTAAGCTGCTTGGATAAATTAATTTAATTTGATATGGTTAATTTAGATGAGGCAAAAGGGCAGAAGGAGAAGCCTAACGCTAAGTAAAAGTTTTAGGCGCAAATATACTAGCACATAGATTATGTCAAAAAGCAAAAACACAAAAGGCATTAAAAACAAACAATGTAAGGAAAAATAACATGATTAAAATACTGTTTATTTGTCACGGCAATATTTGTAGAAGTTCCGCTGCGGAATTTATGTTTAAACAATTAATAAAAGATAAGAAATTAACCAAAGTCTTTTGTTGCGACTCTGCGGCCACATCATATGAAGAAATCGGTAATGACACATATCCTCCTATGAAAAGAGTTCTATTGGAGAACAATATTGATTTAACTAGACACTATGCAAGAAGGATGACTGTTGAGGACTATAATACATCGGATTTAATCCTCTGCATGGATGAAGAAAACATGTATGGAATTAATAGAATTATAGGTGTCGATAAAGATAAGAAAGTATATATCCTTCCAAGATATGTAAATGTCAATTATGACGAGATAGAAGACCCATGGTATTCAGGAAGATATGAACTAGTATATTCTCAATTATACGAATGTCTTAATTTATTAATTAATAAATTATTAAATAAGCATTCATAAATTTCTCGATGTCTAAATAGTTTTCAAATTCCGATAGATTAACATCGAGAAAAAAGCAGAGGAAACTATATCAAATATCGTTTAATTTTTTATAAGTTGAGCGATTAAAGAATAAGTGATTAATATTCCTAACTTACAATTCGTGCTTTACATACGCACGAGAAAAATAATTTAAATATTGATAAAATTACTTTTATTTGATATATTCAACATGCTGACTTTCTTTGAACAACATTACAGTTCAAGGCGGAAGGAGAAATTGAAAATGAAAAATGGTATTCACCCAGCATATCACAAATGTACAGTTACCTGTGTCTCATGTGGTTCTACATTCGAAACCGGTTCAACTTTAAAAGAAATTAGAGTTGATACCTGCTCAAATTGTCACCCATTCTACACTGGTAAAAAGAGATTTGTCCAAGCTGAAGGTAAAGTTGATAAATTCAACAAAAAATACGGCTTCAAATCAACCGAAGGTAAATAAGCCAATTAAACAAGAAGCAAGAGCAGATTTAGTCTGCTTTTTGTTTTTAATTTCACGTTTTAAGGAGGTCATTTCCAAATGAAAAACAAATTTTACATCACTACACCTATTTATTATCCAAGCGCTAAACTCCATATAGGACACGCTTATTGCACCACACTTACTGATACCATCGCTAGATATAATCGTTTAAGAGGTAGAGAAACTTTCTTTTTAACCGGTAGTGATGAACACGGAATGAAGATTGAAAAGAATGCCGCTGCTGCGGGAAAAACACCACAACAATTTGTTGATGAAATAGTTGCATCATTTAAAGAATTATGGACCGCGCTTGATATCACAAACGATAAATTTATTAGAACAACTGATAAAGAACATGTAATTACTGTTCAAAAGATTTTCACTAGATTTTTAGAGCAAGGAGATATCTATTTAGGTCATTATGAAGGTTGGTATTGTACTCCATGTGAATCTTTCTGGACCGATATTCAAGTTGGACCAGAACACGTCTGTCCAGACTGTGGTAGACCAGTACAAAAAGCCCAAGAAGAAGCATATTTCTTTAAAACCAGCAAATATTTAGATAGATTACTTAAATATTATGATGAGAATCTAAAATTTATCACTCCTGAATCTCGTAAGAACGAAATGATTAATACCTTCATTAAACCAGGATTAGAAGACCTTTGTATTTCTAGAACTTCCTTTAAATGGGGTGTTCCTGTTAAAGAAAATCCAAAACACGTTATTTATGTTTGGTTAGATGCTCTTGTTAACTACATTTCTGCTTTAGGATATGGACAAGATGAAGATGGTAATTTTAAGAAATTCTGGGCGGAAGATACGGAGAAAGTTCATATTTTGGGCGCGGATATTACTAGATTCCATGCAATCTATTGGCCAATGTTCCTCATGGCGTTAGATTTGCCATTACCAGATAGAGAATTTATCCATGGCTTATTAATGACTAAAGATGGAAAGATGTCCAAATCTAAAGGAAACACTATTAATCCATATCCGTTAATTGAGAAATATGGAGTGGATGCTGTTAGATATTATTTAGTTAGAGAAGTATCTTTTGGTAGTGATGGCCAATTTACTCCAGAACAATTTGTAGAAAGAATTAATATGGATTTAGCCAACAATGTTGGTAATTTATTAAATAGAACCCTCTCTATGATTAACAAATATTATAATGGAGTTATTCCTACCTACACCAAAGGTATTAATAACCCATTCGATGGCGAATTAGAAGCACAGATGGAAGAAATAATTAAAGATTATGACTCTTTGTTCTTAGACTTACATCCAACTGAAGCTATCGCCTCTGTTATGAAATTAACATCTAGAGCTAACAAATATATTGATGAAACAACACCATGGGCCTTAGCCAAACAAGAAGATAAAGCACCGCTAGATGCTTGTATATCTCATTTAGCTAGAAGTTTATATATTGCTGGTGTTTTATTACAACCAGTCTTAACTAGAAAAGCTGGAAATTTATTAGACCAACTAGGTGTTAGCGGAGATAAGAGAACATTTAAAGATATCACTGATGAAAACGTCTTAAACGGATTAAGTGTCCATAAAGGAGATCAATTGTTCCCAAGATTAGATGAAACAATAGAAGTTCCTTATATCGTTTCTAAAATGGAAAAGAAAGATTAAATGTTTTAATCCAAACTAACAAAATAAAAGCCAAGTTAAAACAAAAAATCCCTTCGCGGGATTTTTATTTGAATGCAAATCTTAGGTTTATTTTTGGATTTTGCCTTTGTTTTTGCCTTTTGAAGCGTGAACTAAGACTGCTCTTCCAGTGTTCGCAGATCTGTCTTTGACCCAAGCTTCTGCTTCGGCTTTGGTATCAAATAATTTAATTACTTTATCACTTCCGGTTAAGAAGACTTGCCATTTGTTATCTTCTTTACGTTTAGAGAGGTGATATGCCGCACCTGCGGTTGGTCCTTTTTTCTCTGCCATAATTTAAATCTCCTATTAACTTTGCAATCTTATTCTAATTTTTAAAGATTCTTATTTCAAATATTTTTGTTTTAAAGAAACAATTTATGCAATCTTTGTTTTTGAAAAAAAGATTTCTTTTATGAGGAAGATAATTGAAAAGAATTAAATGTAATAATAAAATTATTAAGAAGAACTTACTAATCAATATCAAGGAGTTAATATGGTAGAATTTAACAAAATATACAAGACAGCGTCTACAAAATGGATTAAAGAACAAGAATTTGTTACCATTGCTAAAATACAAAAAGAATTAAGTGTTTCTTATATTGATGCCTCTAAGATTTTAAACCAATTAATGGAGGACAAATTAATTGATAAAGAAACAATTGGCAAAAAAGGCTATAAAGTACTTATTTATAAAAAAGCTAAGAAGCAAGAAGACCCAAAGAAAGCATCTAATATTGTTGTTTCTAAGATTTGTGTTACCTGCAAGCAAGCTTACAATGAATCATATTCTTGCTGTCCCAAATGCGGTAAGAAATTAAAGAAATATGAAATAATAATCTAATATGACCTATACTGAAGCCCTGAGATATATTTATAAAAATGAGAAGTCATTAATAAATGATTTGGACGCCTTAAGAGAAAGGCTGTTTGTCTTATGTGGCAACCACCCAGACGAAGTTAAAAAAACCTACAATTTAGATAAAATATCCCGCAAAATCGGGATTATTTCTTTGGCTTTGAATAATTCTGATGCTTCTAAACAGAAGGCTTTTGCTATGTATAATCAGGTTGATCAATATATCAGTAATGATGATTTTAATATATTAGTGGATGAGACTTTTATCGCTTTAAACCCTACATATTTAAATCCTAAGACAACACCTAAACAGCCTAAAATTAAAACTAAAAAAACAAAACATCACAACCATAATATTCCTTGGGAAAATTATAAAAAAGTCAAGGCGAAGCACTGGCTGTTATATGCTTTATATATCGCTTTATTAGGTGGAGGTTTCTCTGCCTTATCTATTCTAAGCATGTATAACGGTCCAAGAGAAGCTATAGAATTATGGCAAATCATCTTAGTAGCGATAATATCTATTTCTTTATCCTCTATTGGCGTTTTCTTATGGACTATTAACGCTCAAAAAAGATGGAATTTAAGAACCAATCTCAATAGGGAAGCATATCGTTGGTCGCCAAAAGGAATAGACGTTCTTGTCTTCTTATTAAGTTTGATATTTGTTTTTGTATTTAATAATAGGCTTGGTGCTTATTTTGTTCCAATCTTAATATTAAATCTGTTTATGTTTTTATATTCTATCGAAGAATTGTATAGAAATGATTTATATAAAGATTCCGCTAAAGCGCCAGAGATTTTATATACCGCTTCTTTGCCTATGAGCAGGATATTTGCTTATTTCTTAGTTAATATTTGGCTATATTATTCTTCTTTATGGAATGCTTATGTGATTGTGATATTAAGTATAATAACAATAATTATCGCAACGGCTATTGCAAATAAAAAATATTATAGAAAATAAAACATATTAAAAGGAGACCACGAAGGTCTCCATTTATTTAAATAAATAGTTAGAATTTAGATTATTTGAATTCTTTGGTAACTGGATCTAAGACATCAGCAGAACCAACAACATCTCTAATCTTATGGGCGACTAATTGTTTGACATAAGCACGGCCATCGCCAACATATTGACGTGGATCGAAGTGATCTGGATGTTCTTCAAAGTGTTGTCTAATACCTGCGGTCATAGCAAGACGTAAATCGGAGTCGATATTAATTTTACAAACCGCTAATCCGGCTGCTCTTCTTAATTGTTGTTCTGGAACACCAACTGCATCGACTAATTTTCCGCCGTGATCGTTAATAATCTTGACATATTCTTGGTTAACGGAAGAAGAACCGTGTAAGACGATTGGGAAACCTGGCAATCTCTTAGAAACTTCATCTAAGATATCGAATCTTAATGGAGGAGGTAATAAGATACCTGTTTCTGGATCTCTTGTGCATTGTTCTGGTTTGAATTTATATGCGCCATGAGATGTACCGATAGCGATAGCTAAGGAGTCACAACCTGTACGTTTAACAAATTCTTCGACGTCTTCTGGACGTGTGTAAGAAGATTTACCGAATTCGACTTTAACATCATCTTCAACACCCGCTAATGTACCTAATTCAGCTTCAACGGTGACATATGGTACGTGAGCGTGAGCGTATTCAACGACTCTTCTAGTTTCGGCGATGTTTTCTTCAAATGGTTTGCTAGAGCAGTCAATCATGACAGAGGTGAAACCATTATCGATACAATCTTTACAGATTTCAAAATCTGCACCGTGATCTAAGTGTAAGACGATTGGTAATCCAGTGTCTTCAACAGCAGCTTCGACCAATTTCTTCAAGTAGGCAGGCTTGGCATATTTTCTTGCGCCAGCGGATACTTGTAAAATAACTGGGGAATTGCATTCTTTTGCAGCATCAACAATTGCTTGGACAATTTCCATGTTGTTGCAATTAAACGCGCCGATGGCATATCCATCTTTATAAGCGTGTTCGAACATTTCTTTACTATTTACTAATGGCATATATTAAATATCCTTCTTTCTGTTTTCTATTTTACACAAATAGTTAGTTATAATAAACTAAAATGATAAAAATAATTAAATAATGCCTAATTTAAATCTGAAGCGTATTTGTTTTATTCTTCTTGGAAAAATAATAAAATAAACTTGTTTATGAAAACTATTGTCTATATTTTACCAATCGAAGATGTTGTCTCTATTGTTAAAGAAGCCCTGTTAATAGAGCAATATGATTTAAAAGAGGCCGGATTTGGCGTGTTTCAGATAAATAAAGGCAAAAATAAAGGCAAAATTAAAATTGCTAATTTCCAAATTGATATAATAGGAAGCACCTCCTTAGTGGATGCTTGCTATACCTTAATTCTTTCTAAATTACAAATTTATACCACGACAAGATTTAGAAGAATGGGAAAATGTAACGGAGTTAATTGTACCTGTGGAATGTGCGAGGATTCTATTAAATAACAATTTCATAGAAAAGGATATATTATTAGTTATAGGAGGATATATAAATTATGAATTTTTATGAATTTAAGATGAAAGATTATAGAGGTCAAGAAGTTGATTTCTCTAAATATAAAGGCAAGGTCTTATTAGTGGTTAACACTGCGACAAAATGTGGATTCACCCCGCAATATACCGGTATTGAAACTTTATTTGAAAAATATCACGAAAAAGGATTTGAAGTATTAGATTTCCCATGCAATCAATTTATGGGCCAAGCACCTGGTAGCAGCGAAGATATTCACCAAACATGCACTCTTAAATATAAAATTATGTTTGATCAATTTGAAAAGATTGATGTCAATGGAAAAAACAGACACCCACTTTATAAATTCTTAATCGAAACATGCCCAGTTGATACTGGAAAACGCATATCTTGGAATTTTAATAAATTCCTCATTGATAAAGAAGGTAACGTTGTAACTAGATTTGGCTCTTCTACCAAACCAGAAGCCATCGATGCAGAAATAGCTAAATTATTAACGGAATAATAATGATTAGATTAAAAAGCATCATTCATGGCACATGTTTAGATTTATCTAGCGAGGGTAAAGGCGTCTTAAAAGTTGGTCAAGATGTCGTCTTTTGTGATGGCTTGTTTATCGGAGAAGAAGCGGATGTTGAAATCCTATATCAACGCGCAGGGGTATATTTTGCTAAAGTTAGGAAGTTATACAAGATATCTAAAGATAGAATCCAACCAGAATGTAAGGTGTGTACCATATGTGGTGGATGCCAATTTCAACAATTAAATTATCGGGCTCAATTAGATTTTAAAACCAAGAGAGTTAAAAATGCGTTTAATCGTATTGCCCATATTAAAGATGTGGAAATTAAGCCATGTATTGGAATGCTTGATCCATATAATTATCGCAATAAAATTCAAATGCCTTTTGGTAAAGATAAAAAAGGCAATGTTGTATATGGCTTTTATAAGCAAAATTCTCACGAAATCATTCCCGTTAAAGAATGTATGATAGAGGACAAAAGAGCCTCATCCATATTATGGGATATTAAAGAATTAGTAAAAGAGATGAAGATACCTATTTATAACGAATATAACGGGAAAGGTATTTTAAGATATGTTTTAATTAGGACCTCTTATCATTATGATGAATTAATGGTGGTATTAGTGACTTCGATGATGAATTTTCCTGGTCAAAACAATTTCTTAAAAGCGTTATTATCAAAGCATCCTGAGATAACCACTGTTGTGGAAAACATTAATCCTCGCCACACCAATGTGATATTAGGAGAAAAAGAAAAGATATTATATGGAAGTGGGTATATAAAAGATTCTATTTTAGGTCTAACATTTGATATATCTGCATCTAGTTTTTATCAAGTAAACCCTGTTCAAGTTGAAAAACTATATCAAAATGCGCTTAATTTAATTGATTTTCATAAAAACGAAATAGTTTTAGATGCTTATTCAGGAGTGGGTACAATAGGTTTGATAGCCTCAAAGAACGCTAAACATGTAATATCAGTTGAAATAAATAAAGCCGCGGTTAAAAACGCTATTACGAATGCAAAAAAGAACAATATTAAGAACATAGAATTCCATCAAGGAGATGCTGGTGAATTTATATCTAATTATGATGGAGATTTAGATATAGTTATAATGGACCCACCACGTAAAGGTAGCGATAATAAATTTCTATCTACATTAATCAATAAAAAAATTAAGAAAGTAATTTATATTTCCTGCGACCCAGAGACTCTAGCCAGAGATATAGAATATCTTTCCAAAGATTATGAAGTTACATATATTCAACCTGTAGACATGTTTCCGATGACTTGTCACATTGAAACAATTTGTTGCTTATCTTTGGCTAATAAAAAGATATAAAAATAGTGAAAAATTAGCGAAATTATAATGAAATTTATCAAAGAAAAATCTCACCAGAATTGACCAATAAATCAGCTGGTGATTTTTCTTACTTAGGATTTCTTGGGTGAGGTATCAGTGATGTCGTTGGATATATAACTTTCGCCACTTTTTCATAGTGGTGGGGTATCAGTGAAGCAGGCGGGAATATAACTAGCAAATGGTGGGAACTTTTCTTTTTGGAAAATAAATTTACCTTTTATTAATTATATTAGTTATCACTATATCAATAGATATATCTAGTATTAATATAATTAATAAAGGTAAATTTGGTTGGCCACTTGACTCATCTTTTTTATTATGCAAATGTGTATAACAAGAGGCCTTAAAAATAATGAAAAGATTTATTATCGCTGATACACATTTTGGACACGAGAACATCATTAAATATGAATCTCGTCCGTTTAGTAATGTCGAAGAAATGGACAAGAGATTAATTGCGCTATGGAACTCAGTAGTGGGCAAAGATGATCTTATCTATATATTAGGTGATTTCACATTGTCTAGAAGAATGGATGTTATTAAGAATCTAGTCAATCAATTAAATGGTAGAAAGATTCTTATTATGGGCAATCATGATATAAGAAAACCTAAAAATTATATTGAGTGTAGTTTTGAAGTGGCAACCAGAAAACCTGTAATGGTAGAACCAGGAGTGATATTAATGCATGAGCCTTTTAATGATGCAAAGCTTATCGCGCCTAACTATATTTATTTCTTTGGGCATGTGCATGCAAATAAAACATTAATGGATGAATATCCTAATTGCATGTGTGTATCAGTTGAAAGAATAGATTTGAGTTCCCCTTTTTTGCAAATAAAATGAGCTAAATTTTGGCTCATTTTTTGACATTTTTAGAATCTCATTTTGACGATTAATTTGTTAAGTAAAATCTTTGATTTTAAATAGCGATAATTGCTTTGGTTTATTATCTCTTACAGGCTTATAATTTTTAACCCCCGTTTTATTCATACCTAAAATTGTATTAATTGAAGAGAGAATTCTATAGAATTCTATTGACACTTTATCTTTTATAGATTTTTCGTATTTTTTAAGGCTTTGATATAAGTATTCTGAGTCCTCATCAACAATAATCGCGAGTAG
>CAJOOD010000065.1 GCA_905236085.1 uncultured Bacilli bacterium | reverse complement strand
CAAACTATGAATGAGGCTCCTAACTTTAATGGAGGTCGATTAAAAATTTATTTTGCTAATCAAACAGAAGTAGCGCCTCCAACCTTTGTCTTGTTTGTAAATGAACCTAAATTTATGCACTTCTCTTATCAGAGATATATCATAAATCGATTAAGAGAATCATTTAATTTTGATGGAACTCCTATTAAAATTGTTCTAAGAAAAAAAGTATAAAAAAACAAGTCTAGAAAAAAGTTTTTTGACAAATCTGAAAAAATCTTTAATAATAGATATTAGGAGGACTTACACATGAATAAATTAGAATTAATTGAAGCAGTCGTTGAGAAAGTCGGTTTATCTAAAAAAGATGTCGAAGCAGTTATTAATGCCGCTTTCGCAGAAGTTAGAGAAGCTGTCAAAAAGGGAGACACCGTCAAATTAACCGGTTTTGGTACATTTGCCATTAAGACCCGTCAAGCTCGTAATGGTACAAACCCACGTACAGGCGAACAAATCAAAATTGCTGCTGCAAAATCTGTTGGTTTCAAACCTGCTAAAGAATTTAAAGAATCTTTGTAGTATTCATTATGTAAACAATAAGGAGTTGATAATTCAACTCCTTTTTTGTTTCATATTATTTTAGAAATATATATAATATATTCACTATGAAAAAACTTCCAGAATCTTTTTTAAAACTAGCGGACATTATTGATTCTACTGGCTATAAAGCCTATTTAATAGGTGGTTCTAGTCGTGATTATTTATTAGATAAAGAATTTCATGATATCGATATCGCTACATCATGTCCTCCTGATAAATTAGTGGAATTATTTCCTCGAGGTGATACTACTTTCATTAAATATGGATGTCTGAATCTTAAGGATGGGGAAGATAAAATCACTATTACTACATTTAGGAAAGAAAGCGATTATTCTGATTATAGACATCCTGGAAAAGTGGATTTTTGCAGTGATATTAATCAAGATTTTCTAAGACGTGATTTCACTATTAATGCTATTTATATTACCAAAGAGGGTAAAATAATTGATTTAGCCAATTGCGTTGATGATGTTAGATATTATTTAATTAGAACGATTGGCAATCCAAAGAAAAGATTAAGGGAAGACCCATTAAGAATATTAAGAGCGATTAGATTTTCTTTAGTCTTAGATTTTGAAATTGAGGAATCTTTGAGTTATGCAATTTTGCAATTAGGATCACTCCTTAACGAGATAAAACCCCAAAAGATAGATGAAGAAATCTTAAAAATGATTCGAAGTGGTGTTAATTATCAAAATATTAAAACAGAATTATCAAAATATAATTTGCTAAGTGGATATGATATTAAGAAATTTAGAGGTTAGGTTATGGTTGGAGAAGCTATTGATTTTCGCTATTTATTATTAAACAATTACAAAAAGTTAAAATTAAGTGAACAGGATGTCGTTGCTATTTTATTAATTGATCAACTAATCGATGAGGGAAACCCTATGATAACCGCGGATTTATTATCGCTCAAAATGACCTTAAACGTTGCAGAAATCGACTTAATTCTCGCAAATTTGTTAAAAAAGGGCATGATTGATTATGTGCAAAACTGGAATCAAACAGTCACGACTTTAGAACCTTTAAAGAAAAATCTATATCGTGAATTTCAACTCTCTTTGGCCAAAGAACAAGAACTTGATAGCAATAAAGAAAAACACGAAACTCTTAATAATATCTATCAAGAATTTGAAAAATATTTGAAACGTTCTTTGTCACCTTTAGAAATATCTAAAATCAGAGAATGGATATCTTTTGGTTATAGCGATGATATGATTATTAACGCTTTAAAAGAGGCTATTAACAAGGGCAAGAAATCATTAAGAAGCGTTGATAAAATCTTATTAGCTAATGCTTCTAGAATTGATAAAGAAGCTGAAGGACATAGTGTTTTATCAGAAGATTGGGACAAAACCATCGATGAGACAATAAAAATAGCTTCCACTCCATGGATTGATGATGACAACGAAGATAAGTGAAATATTAGATTTTCTAAACGAATTATATCCTGATGCTCATTGTGAGCTAATTTATCATAAAGATTATGAACTTTTAATCGCGGTTATGCTATCCGCTCAAACGACAGATAAATCAGTGAACAAAGTTACCGATATTCTTTTTGATAAATACAAAGACTTAAAATCTTTAGCCACCGCTGATATTAACGACATAGAAAATATCATTAAAAGCATAGGAATGTATAAGAATAAAGCCAATAATGTGTTGTTAATCGCTAAAGAATTAATTGAAAAATATGACGACATAGTCCCATCTTCTAGAGAAGAATTGATGTCTTTATCTGGAGTAGGAAATAAAACCGCGAATGTCGTAAGAGCGGAATTATTTAAAATTCCTGAACTTCCAGTGGATACCCATGTCGCAAGAATTTCTAAAAGGTTAAAATTAGCTAGAGATAGCGATGAACCTATAGAAATAGAAAAGAAACTAAAAAAGTTAATTCCAAAAGAAAGGCAAATTAAAACCCACCATCAAATGATTTGGTTTGGTAGATATTTTTGCAAAGCAAAAAATCCTCAATGTGAAAACTGCAAATTAAAGAAATATTGTTCGCTATTTGAAATATAATTCATCAACTACTGGTAAGAAATCAATTCGTGGTTTATATGATCGATTAATGAGATGGCCATATTTAACAAAGTCATCATAGACGATAGACTTTCTTTCACTGTGATAATATTTATCAATAATAAATTTAGCATCCATTAAAAATATTTCGCCATGAGAGACAAATTCCACGATAAAAAAGGCTATTCCTCCCGCGGATAGAACATTTTCTAAATGAATGATTTGGTGCTTGGTGATATTACTTAGAGGGAAAGATGTTCTACTTTGCGTAGCTTTGGCTTCGAAGTCAATATATCTACCTTTATAGACTCCATTATAGTCAGTGGTGGATTGCTTTTCGAAATAGGCATCAGTAATTCTCGCCCCTTTAGAATAATCAACTTTTACGATGTTAATTGGTGTCGGTCTTTTATAAATAAATGCCAGTTTTGCATTGATATAGTATTCATTTGATAGATTTATATCATGTTCTAAATCCATACCTCTATTAGCATTAGAAAGCGATTTACTCTTAATAACTTTATTAGAGTTTTTTTGATTTGAAGTCTTAACAACCTTTTTCCCATTAGGATAATTTATCATCGATATAATCCTCAATTTTCTTATCTAAATCCTTGGCATAAACATCTTTGCCGTTTAGCAAATCATTAACCGCACTTTGCAAAGGGGTAGGCATATGAGAAATACGTTTTAAGCATTTCTTGTATTCATTAAATAGCAATTCTTTTTCATCAAATAATTTCTCATAAAGGTGAGCTAAATTGATCGCGTCATTTACCGCGTCGTGAGCTTTTCCTACTTCATGCACACCTAATAATTTACAATAATTAACCAAAGATAATGGGTTTCCGTGATCATCTCTTATGAATTCAGAAATAAAATCCAAGTAGTCGACATAATTCGTTTGAATTTGTTTGACGATATCCTTGGGGGCATCAAGATTATAAGAAACACTGGCTCCAAGAATTGATAAATCAAAATTGCCAAATGATACGAATAATGTAGATTTGAAAGTACTACCGATGTAGTCTTTAAAATCTTTCATAGCTTGTGAGAAAGCAATAGCTTCTTTTTTAAGCTTTTCTTCAGTAATCCCTGTCAAATCAACGACAAAAGAGCCTATTTTGTTTCTCGCTCTAACATATCTATTGAAAGGTTTGTGATATTTTTTAATCTTACCTTTATTAGATAAAGTTACCGCGATAGCGCCTATTTGGATCATTTCATGTGAGAATTGTGTGCCTTCTAAATCAAAGAAGACGATTGTTTTTTTCTTCTTAAGTTTTTCTTTTAAATTAACCATGGTTATAATATAGCACTTTCCACTCCATCTAAAAAGAAAAATATAAATTGAAGTAGTACAATTATTAATATAAAATATTAAATATGGAAAAAGAGCACATTACATTGTCTTTAGATACGAGAATATTGCTCAATAAAATATTTGAGCCTCAAACTTATGGGTATAACGCTCAAGATGTCGATGAATTCTTAGACTTAGTCATCAATGACTATCATATAATCGAAAATAATTATTTACTTTCTAAGAAAACCATCGATGACATGGAGAAGGAAATAAGCGAGCTTAAACATAAAAATGAGCAATTAACAATCGAAAACAAATCTATGTCTAATCGATTAAAAGGTATCAAAGATAATGATGAAGTCAATTCTTCCAATATTGACCTTCTTAAGAAGATAGATCGATATGAAAGAAAACTTTATAAGATGGGTATTGATCCTAAAACAGTATAAAATATTCGATCCGGACAATTGCTGGCTTTGCTAGAGGAAAGTCCATGCTCGCACAGACTGAGATGTCTGTAGTGATTGCGCTAGCGGAAAAAATAACGCTAGGTATGCGGGAGCGCATAACGGCGGAACGAAGCCTAAAGGTAACCATGGTTTAGTTCTATAAAGTGCCACAGTGACGATATCATTGGAAACAACGAAGTGAAACGCGGTAAACCCCACAAGCGAGAAACCCAAATTTGGTAGGGGAGGTTTGAGGCGAGAAATGAATCGCTTAGAGCATGCTAAGGCATAGATAAATTATTGTCGATTACAAAACATGGCTTATAGGATCGAAACTCAAGAGAGAAGGTTGTATGAATTTACCAACAAAGCTTACTTACACCAGGATAGTAATGATACTTCTTATGATTATCGCTTTATTTGTGATGTCATTTATTGACTTTTCTGCTCCTGTATTTTTAGGACCGGAAGGTCAGCGTATTAATTTGGTATTTCTCATTGTTTGCATTTTCTTTGCTCTAGCTTCTTATACTGATTATTTGGACGGTCATATTGCTAGAACTAGAGGTTTAGTTACTGATTTAGGTAAATTCCTAGATCCTGTAGCGGATAAACTATTAATTAATACATTATGCATTTTCCTTGCAGTTCCGGCTTTATTTTCTCGATATGCGCCTGAACAAGTTATAACATTTAATGCTTGGTGTGTTATGTTGTTAGTGGCTAGGGATATTGTTGTTGATGCTTTAAGATTTATTGCCGCTCAAAAGAATGTGGTTATCGCTGCGAATATATTTGGCAAATGTAAAACCGTTCTCGAGATGATTGCTATTATTCTAGTTTTATTAAATGGTTGGCCGTTCTCCTACTTTGACCACACTTGGCCAAATGGATTAAGAATTGTTGATTTTGTTGTTTATATTACAACATTGGTCTCTATCATTTCTGGTGTTATCTATGTTGTTCAAAATAGAAAAGTATTTAAGGAAGAAAAATAATTATGACTACTAAAGAAGAAATCGCTGAACTCTTTAAATCAAAGGGTAGAACACTAGGTTCTGTTGAATCATTAACTGGAGGTCTATTCGCTTCAGAAATCACATCGATGAGTGGAGCAAGCGAATATTTTAAAGGCTCTATTGTTACTTACGCTACTGAGATTAAAGAAAATCTATTAAAAATCCCTCATAATCTAGTTGAAAAATTTGGAGTGGTATCACAAGAATGTGCGATGCAAATGTCTGTAAACGGTCGAAACATGCTAAATGTTGATTATTGTATAGCCTTCACTGGTAATGCTGGACCATCCGCTATGGAAGGCAAAGATGTCGGTACTGTTTATATCGCTGTCTGCTCAGTTTATTTCTGTGTAGTCTATGCTTATAAATTTTCTGGTACTAGAGAGCAAATAAGGAACCAGTGTTTAAACACTGGTTATGAAATCCTCAAACAAGAAATTTTAAAAAATAATTAAAAATTTTTGGTCATTTGGCCTTTTTGAAGGATATAAGATAATAGAGGTAAAATTATGACGAAAGAAAAAAACGAAAAAGATATTGTTCTTGAACAGACACTAAAAGAAATCGAAAAAACATTTGGTAAAGGGGCTGTAATGAAACTTGGAGAGCGTCCTCGAGTTGATGTGGATGTCATTCCATCAGGCTCGCTCCTCATTGATAACGTTCTAGGTGTAGGCGGCTATCCTAAAGGAAGGATTATAGAAATATATGGTCCTGAATCTAGTGGTAAAACCACATTAGCTCTACACGCTATTGCGGAAGCTCAAAAACAAGGTGGTAGAGCGGCATTTGTTGATGCTGAACACGCTATTGATCCCACATACGCTAAAGCATTAGGAGTTGATATTGATGAACTCATTCTTTCTCAACCAGACAGTGGAGAAGAAGCTCTAGAAATCGTTGAAATGCTTGCATCAAGCAAGGCTATTGACATCATTATTGTCGATAGTGTTGCAGCTTTAGTCCCACAAGCTGAACTTGATGGAACTATGTCCGATAATCAAGTTGGTTTACAAGCTAGATTATTATCTAAGGCCACTCGAAAATTAGCGGGTATCTTAAACAAATCCAATTGCGCTATTATCTTTATCAACCAAATTAGAGAAAAAGTTGGTGTTGTTTATGGCAATCCTGAAACAACTTCTGGCGGTAGAGCATTAAAATATTATGCTTCTATTAGAATTGATATCAGAAGAACTGAAGCTATCAAACAAGGCAGCGATATTGTTGG
The DNA here is from genome assembly GCA_905236085.1 of uncultured Bacilli bacterium. Lineage (GTDB taxonomy): Bacteria > Bacillota_I > Bacilli_A > RFN20 > CAG-826 > CAJOOD01. The sequence continues at coordinate 3,302 of CAJOOD010000065.1, read as the reverse complement.
CAATACTTGTAAAGTTAAAATTGTTAAGAACAAGGTTAGCCCACCATTTAAGTCTTGCGAAATTGATATTATCTATGGCAAAGGAATCTCTAAAGAAGGTGAAATCCTTGATATGGCTACCGAACTAGGCCTATTGAAAAAATCTGGTTCATGGTATGAATACAAAGGAGCAAAAATTGCTCAAGGTAGAGAATCCGCGAAAGCTTATTTATTAGAACATAGCGAAGTCGCAGATGAATTAATCGAGCAAATTAAAACTGGAGTAATTGCCTAAAATCTTGAAAAATAATTTAGATTTACATAGTTTTTCAATTTAAAAACCGCTATAAAACGGCGAAATAGTTAAAAAAATAATTGCTTCACAAATTAGGCCCGTTTATCCAAAGTGACGGGCTTTTTTGTAACAAAGATTTTTTAAATCTTGTTATATTTCCAATGTCAATTTATAATTGATTTGTACGTAAAAGTACTTACCTATATATTTATCTTTCGAGATATTTTATCGGCTTTGCCGTTATATATATAATCCACTTAGCAGTTTTAAGTGTGGTTTAGGTAAAATTTTTAAAAAGCCTTCTTGGCTTTAATGTATATTTGTTAAGCAAATAAGAAAGGAAGTTATATGGAACCTGTTTTAGCCATAATTTTAATTGTAGTTGCTCTACTTGTTGGCATTGGTGGAACTATTTTAGTTATCTTCTTAGTGCCAAAATTCAAAGAAAAAACAAGTAAGAAAAAGACAGAAAAAATTATTCATGATGCGGAAATTAAGGCAGACCACATCATTAAGAATGCCCAGTATGATGGTAAACAAACTGTCAACGAAATGAAAGCGCAAGCGGAAAAAGAAATTAAAGAGAGAAAAAAAGAAATTGATCAAAGCGAGAATCGTTTATTGCAAAGAGAACAAAATATTGATAGACGTGATCAAGCTTTGACTAACAAAGAAAATCTTATTGATCAAAAGAATGAATCTTTAAATCGCCAAATCGCTGATAATCAAAGAAAAGAAAAAGTTCTTCAAGAGAAAATCGATGGTATTCTTACTGAACTCGAAAAAGTTGGCAAAATGTCAGTACAAGAGGCAAGAGATGAAATCTTTGCTCGTGTCGAATCTAAGATGACAAAAGAAATTTCTTTGTACATTAAAAACAAAGAAGATGAAGCCAATGAAATTGCGGAAAACAAAGCTAAAGATATCATTGGATTAGCTATGTCTAGATTTTCTCAAGACCAAGTTAATGAAAGAACAATATATGCGATTGCTCTTCCTAATGATGAAATGAAGGGTAGAATCATCGGACGTGAAGGACGTAACATTCGTAGTTTAGAACAACTATTAGGTGTGGATTTAATTATCGATGATACTCCAGAAGTTATTTCTATTTCTTGCTTTAATCCAATCAGAAGAGAAATAGCTCGTATCACCTTAGAAAATTTAATCAAAGATGGAAGAATTCAACCAGGTAGAATTGAAGAATTAGCGGAAAAAGCTAAAAAAGAAGTTGAAGATTCTATCCGCAAAGCCGGTGAAGATGCCGCATTTAGATTAGGACTTCCAAGAATTAACAAAGAATTATTAAATTATGTTGGTAGATTAAAATATCGTACTTCCTATGGACAAAATGTTTTAGAACATTCCATTGAAGTGGCTTATTTGTGTGGTATTATGGCCGCTGAATTGGGCTTAGATCAAAACTTAGCCAAACGCGCTGGATTATTACATGATATTGGTAAAGCTGCTGACTTTGAAGTTGAAGGAAGCCACGTCGAAATTGGCGTTAGATTAGCAAAGAAATATGGAGAGCCTGAAGTTGTCATTAACGCCATTGAGGCTCACCATGGAGATGTCGATCCTAAATTTGTCATTTCTAATTTAGTTATCGCTGCTGATACTTTAAGCGCCGCAAGACCTGGTGCTAGAAGTGAAACACTTGAAACATATATTAAACGTATTTCTCAATTAGAAGATATTTGCAAATCTTATGATGGCGTATATCAATGTTATGCTATGCAATCTGGTCGTGAAATCAGAGTTATGGTCATGCCTGATAAGATTGATGACTTAGGTGCTTTTAATCTAGCTAGAAACATTAAAGAAAGAATTGAAAACGAAATGACTTATCCAGGTCAAATCAAAGTTTCTGTTATCAGAGAATATCGTGCTATAGAAACCGCTAAATAATTGGGAGTTGCCTTTTGAAAATATTGTTTATAGGCGATATTGTAGGCATGCCTGGCCGTGATATAGTGAAGAAAAAATTGCCGTATTTTGTCGAGAAATACGGCATAGATTTTGTTATCGCTAATGGGGAGAATGCTTCTCATGGCAAAGGCCTGCTAGAAAGGCATTATGATGAATTAATTGATTGTGGGTGTGATGTTATTACTCTTGGGAATCATTACGATTCAAAAAAAGAAATTGTAAGATATATCGATAGAGCAGAATATTTAATTCGCCCTATCAATTTATTAAAAGATTATCCTGGAGTTGGTAGTGCGATATATGATGTTGATGGTATCAGCGTGCGTGTCACTAATATTCTTGGTTCCGCTTTTATGAGTGAAGAAGTTAATAACCAATATTTAGCTCTAAGAGATGTGTTAGATAATGAGGAACCCGCTAACATACATATTGTGGATTTTCATGGAGAATCAACCAGCGAAAAACAATGTTTTGCTTATGCTGTTGATGGTGAAGTTTCTGCAGTGTTAGGCACTCATACCCACGTGCAAACAAGAGACTACCATGTCTTACCAAAGGGAACCGCTTTTATAAGCGATGTTGGTATGTGCGGAACGCAAGAAAGTGTTATTGGATTTGAAAAGGATTCTGTCGTCAATAAAATTATTTTTGGAAGACAATGCAAATTTGAATTAGATGATATTGAAAACAACGAATTATTTTCAGCGGTTGTCCTTGATATTGATAATATAAGTGGAAAATGTAACGAAATATTTCCTATCTATTTTGTGGAGAATAAATAATTATGTCTAAGAAAAAGAAAAAACAAGATCTTATCGTTTCTTTGCCTAGCATGGATGAGGCTAAAAGGCGTGCTTCTTTAAGAAGCGATGCTATTAATTATCAGCCAGTTATTTCTCAGCAATTAAAAGATTATGCTCGAGATAGAAAATATTATATTCATACCTATGGCTGTCAAGCTAATGTTAGAGATGGCGAAATTATGGCGGGTATGTTAGAAGAGATTGGTTTTTCTTCTACCGATAATTATAAAGAGGCTTCTATTATTATCATTAATACCTGTGCGGTAAGAGAAAACGCCGAAGATAAGGTATTT
>CAJOOD010000064.1 GCA_905236085.1 uncultured Bacilli bacterium | reverse complement strand
TCAACTATTTTATTCAATTTATTGAATAATTAATAATCAAAAACACTTAAATCCCAAATGTTGTGGTGTTAAATCCCAAAAACGGGAGGACAGAAAGTTATGTTGGATTTTGATTTGGCTAGATTATATGGTTATTTTACAAAATCACTTAATCAACAAATATAAAGATATATTGAGAAATCTCCCGAAGATTTTGCATTCAAAGTTACTAAGGAAGAGTTAATATCTCTCTTGAAGCCACAAATTGTGACCTCCCCTAACAATAAAATATTTTTTGGAAACGAAGGTGGAACCAGATATTTGCCTAATGCATTTACTGAGCAAGTCATTTAAATGTTGATGGCAATTTTAAAAGGAGAATTAGCGGATAAACAATCCGTTTTGATAGCAAAGTTAAGGCATTATAACGAATATAAAAAACATATTAATTATGAAAATATAGTTCCTTTGATATAGCAAATAGTAATTATAATGACAAATAAACATATTCGTGCTTAAATTATACACATGGAAGATAATGTTGTATTTCAAACATATGCTTTAGGCAAAGCATATAAAAAATTTAAAGCCCTTGATGCGGTAGATATGACTGTATATGAGGGTGATATCTATGGCTTTGTAGGTGAAAATGGGGCTGGTAAGACCACTCTTATTCGTCTAGCTTGTGGCTTAATTCATCCCTCCAGCGGTGATTATTCTATTTTTGGTGTATCTAGTAGACAAGATGGAATAATAGAGGCGAGAAGAAAAACCGCGGCCATCGTTGAAGCGGTAGCCTTATGTCGTTCTTTAAATGCTTTAGAGAATCTCAAATTACACGCTAAATTGGTGGGAGTAATTAAAAGCGATGAAGAATTAAATGAAATCTTAAATAATGTCGGTTTAGACGCTAAAGCGATAGAGAAAAAGAAAGTAGGTAATTTCTCCTTAGGTATGCGTCAAAGATTAGGTATCGCTATTGCTTTATTATCTAATCCGAAATTTGTCATATTAGATGAACCGATGAACGGTCTAGATCCGCAAGGATTTATCGATGTAAGAGAAACAATATTAAGATTAAATAAACAAGGTGTAACATTCTTAATCAGTTCGCATATCCTTTCTGAATTAGATAAGATATGTACGAGAGTGGGATTTTTATCACACGGACAATTAGTTAAAGAGATCAGCTTTGATGAACTCCATCAAATAGCGAGAAAAAAGATCTCATTAAGAATTAAAGATGCCGATAATGTAGCTATATTACTTAAAGATCATTTCAATTTAAAAGAAATTAAGATTGATGGTGATTTTATCACTATTTATGATACCTTGGATGTTAATGAATTATTAAAATACATCTTCTCTAAAGGATTAAATATAGAATCTATTACCTCTAATGAAGAAACTATTGAAGATTTCTATCAACAATTAATTAAAGGAGGTGCTAGATAATGATTAACCTATTAAAAACAGACTTATTTCGTGTTTTACGAACTAAGATTGTCTATATCAGTTTAATTATCGCGGTGATATTACCGGCTTTTATAGTCCTTGTTAATGGTTTAACAGGGATGGCGATAACTAGTATTGAACCTGCAGCCGCAGCAAATTTAAAGATGGGTGATTCTTTAATCACATCAACCTTTTCTCCATTAACCAGTTTTAGTTATATATTCGCCGTATTTCCTGTCATTGTTATCATGATGGATTTTGCTAATGGCACATTAAGAAATAAGATTATTCATGGCTATACTAGACATCAAATATATGCTTCGCATTTTATCGTTATATTGATATATGTTAGTGTTATTACTATCTTACATGCTTTGACTAATGTTATAGGAGCCTTTATATTAGGAGTAAGTGAAGTACCATCTTCAATTGTATCCGCTTATCTCATCTATTATTTTGTGGGATTTTTAGGGGTAATTATGGTGACATCTATTTCCTCTTCATTAGCCTTATCATTAAATAATGCCGGCGCGGTAGTATTAACTATAATCTGTGTTTTATTCTTTAATTATGTAGGCAATATCTTAGGTTTAATATTCCAATTAAATCATGTTGATAATGTTTATAATTTATTATGTTTCTTTCCATCATATTATATCGATTCATTATCAACATATATGTCTGGTAAAACAGAACCTACTTTAGAAGGTATTAATATTATTGGTTCTGTCAGTGGTGTTCTTATCGTATCTGGAGCATTCTACGCTTTAGGCACATTCACATTTAATAAGAAGGATTTTAAATAATATTATAGGAACTATAAAGTTTAGTGTGTGATGACTCTTAGCTACAATCCTAGGAGTCATTTCTTTTCACTGTTTTAAAAATAGAGAATTCATACGTATTAAATTGAATAAACGCACTCCAAATCTCCTGCGGAACTTTGTCAATTGCAAGTAAAAAGTGCTGTGGTGCGACAGGTCAAAGTTCAGTGAAAAAGTGAGTGATACGACAGGTTGAAAGTTCAGTAAAACTGCCACATCACTCGACAGGT
>CAJOOD010000063.1 GCA_905236085.1 uncultured Bacilli bacterium | reverse complement strand
CAAGTGTGGAGATTTTTTTAATAATTCCATGTTTGTTTTTCATTTCCATCAAATTACCTCCCTTCATGGAATATATAGATACATAACCTATACATCTATATAAGAAGAGAGCGTCATCGATCCACGTTCTATTCTCTTTATATAGTTACTTTGATTATGTGTATGATGCTAATAACTAATTATCGCGATATTATGTCCGACCATAATATTGCTTATAAGATTAGTTATTGGGAGTAAATAGTTATTAAGCAAATTAAAAACTCTATGACCTTTAGAGTTTCATATTTTGTTTCTTAACCATTTCATGGTTTATATTTTAGAGAGAGAGAGAGAGATGCAAGCACTCGATTATCGAGACCGCTAATACTGCGTAGCAGTATATTTTTTTCGGATTAATTAAAAAATCCCATCATGTGATGGGAGAATTATTATTTAGATGGAGATAGTCTTCTTATTAATAGGATTATTCCTTTTATTAGGAAGACTAATAATAAGATAGCAATAGATAATAATACAATCGTGGCGCCTGGAGGCCAATCACCATAATATGATATGGTTAATCCTCCTAACATGGATATCAATGAAACCACAATAGCGATAATAATTGTGTATCTATATCCCTTCTTAAATTGTAAAGCTACCGCGATAGGCAATACTATCATTGATGATACCACTAGTGAGCCCACGACTTTGGCCCCTACTGCAACAGTAATAGATAATAATAAAGAATGGATAAAATTAATAAGATTAACTTTAATACCGGCTACTTTAGCTTCATCTTCACTATATAAGGAAGCAAACATTTGTGAATAAGTTAATAAGAAGAATAATATCGCTCCTATGCATAATGCGATGGTAATAAATAGTTCGGTATTAGAAATTAATAATATAGAACCAAATAGATATGAATCAAAGTTCGCGGAGGTGGCATATCTAGATAATATACCCGCTACACCAATAGAGGCACTTAAGACCACAACAACACCAATTTCAGAAAATTTAGCGAACTTTTTACGGAGAATTTCAATAATTAGGAATGAAATTACACAAGCAATGATAGATATTAATAATGGATTTAATCCTGCGGCTAATCCAATAGCGACACCCGCGAGAGAAGAATGCGCTAAAGCGTCACCAGAAGAAGATAATCTCTTATATACTACGCCTGAACCAATTAGAGGTAGAGTAATGCCTAATAATAAAGCCACGAGAAAGGCAATGCGCATGAATTCATAATGTAACATGATGATGCCCCCTATTTAATTCGTGTTCATATGGTAATATTTCACCGCTTTCAATGAAATATATCTTATCCGCATGTTCTAGATCTTCTGGATGATGAGATACAAACAAGATAGACCTATTCTCTTTATGGAGTTTATTAATTATAGATATGAGATGGTCATGTCCTTTTTCATCCATACCGGCATCTGGTTCATCTAATATGATTAGACTTGGTGATGATATTAAGGCTTTAGCAATCTTTACTCTTTGTAATTGACCACCTGATAAATCCGATATTAATTTATTTCTAATATCATATAAATCCATCTCTTTTAATATTTCATCTACTTTATCTTTATGCTCTTTATGATGTAGGAAGAAGGGTTTATTCTTGCTTAAACCTAGAGATACTATTTCTTTAACTGTCGCAGGAAATGAGGCATCACTTAATGATGTGGTTTGTGAAATATATGATATATTCTTATCACTAACTTCTATCTTCCCACTTTGTGGTTTTAATAATCCTAATACTAATTTTAAGAAGGTGGATTTACCTCCTCCATTAGGGCCTAATATACCGATGAATTCCCCATCATTTAATTGAAACGAGACATTATTTAATACTTCAGTATCGGGGAAGGCAAATGTGACATTATCTAATTTAATCATTTATTGTCTGCCTCCTTTATCTTATTAAAATTTTCTTTCATTATCGATATATAATCTTTTATTCCTATATCTTCTTCTTTTAATCCCTCTATGGGATTTAATGTATCAATCTTAGCACCTGTTTCTTGAGCTATCTTAGTAGCGATTTCTTGTGAGACCATCTCTTCGCTAAATATCGTTGTAATATGATATTCATCAATTAATCTAATTATCTCTTCCATGGTCTTCGCTGATGGCTCATCATCTGGTTCTAATCCTTTAATAGATATTTGCTTTAATCCATATCTATCACACATATAAGCAAATGCCGCGTGTGAAGTAACAATATATTTATTATTTAGACTTTCAGCGATAGCTTGTAATTCTATATCTAGTTCTATAAATTCTTGTGTAGCCTTAATAAGATTATCTTCATAATATGATTTATTTAGATTATCTATTTCTATCATATATTGAGCGATATCATTCATCTCTATAATGGCATTAATAGGATTAAGCCATATATGAGGATCTTCTATATTATTGATTTTAATAGTTTTAATATTATCGCTTAATATCAATGTCTTATTTAGCACTTCATTAGGTAAGGAGGTGTACCACTCCTCCATCCCTAATCCATTGATAAATAAAGCCTTGCTATCTATCATCTTAGCAACTCCCCGCGCGGTTAATTCATAATCATGTGGCTCCATACCTATAGGTGTTAAATTTATTAATTCATATTTATTACCAATGATACGAGAGGCTAAATCATATACAGGATAAAAGGAAGTATATATGACATTATTATTAGAACTAGTATCATTACATGCAGTTATCCCTAATAATAATGGAATAGATAATATTATTGCTTTGAAATTAAGTGACATTTATATACCTATTATAAACGCAAACGCAAATCATTTGCATTTATATTTATACTCTTCTTTTTGTTATATTTAAAGAAAAAGAATATAATTATTTCTGTATGTATGAAAAATTATTAAAAGAACATAATCTAAAAATAACTAAGACTAGACTAATCATGCTCTCTATTTTAGATAAGTCATCTTGTCCTTTAAGCGTCGAAGAAATATTAAAGCATATTAAAAATAAAGATGTCACATTATCGACAATATATAGAATACTTAATGCTTTTGAAAAAGAAGGTATTGTTAAAAAAGAGATAAATGAAAGAAAAGAGAATATCTTCTCATTAACTCAAGAAGAAGATAAACATGTTTTGGTGTGTGTTAAATGCCATAAGATGGTACCTATATCAGGATGTCCATATCATGAAGCTAATGAAGAAATAGAAAAAGCCACTGGCTTTATGATAAACGATCATAATACTGAGATATATGGTGTCTGTCCTGATTGCCAGAAGAAATAAATATTTAAATCTAGAATATTTTCAATAAATTATCGGCAAATCTTTATTATTTATTCCGTATTTAGCGCAGAAGGCTTCTAAATCATTATTATTACGGATAAGGAGAACTTCACGAAAAGCACCCGTTGTTTTGTTTTTAAATCCAGCAACCTTTTCTCCAGTACAAATACTCGCTCTAATGACAGGAATTTCTTTATCGATATCATATAGAGGTTTATTATTTTCTTTTCTTTTAAATAAACTCATTAATATTATTCCTTGAGCGTTTCCTCAGCAAATTTTTTAAATTCTTCTAATTCCATATCATTAACTCTGGCATAAGCTTCTTTAATAACATCAGGATCGATAAATGGTTCTTTTTCTTTAAGTTCTTCTTCTAATAATTCAAGAGTAACTCTTTTATAATCAGCAATATCTTTAAAGCCTTTAGATGTCTCTAGCCCTACTTCAACAGCTAGTTCCATACATTCTTTAACATTCATATCTACTTTGATATTTTCTTTTTCTTTTTTTCTTTCTTCCTCAATAGCGTTTAGATTATCAAGGAGTTGCTGTAATACTTCCGTAGGTAAAGATGATAATTCTTCCACCATTCCTTTTAAGATGTTATCGGTAGGTTCTTTACTTTTAATTGTCTTTTTTGCCATAGATATTCTCCTAAGACTTTATGTTTTATTTGCTAATTCAATTCTAAGTCTTTTATTATGAGCGGTAAAGAGCGGAAAGGTTAGATTATATGCATTTAAGGATATTGGTTCTGTAAAGTTTTACGTGTGTCTAATGGTTATCCCGTGTACTTCCCACACTAAACTTTACAGTTCCTATATATTAAAAAACTCCTTCAGCGGTATTGCCTTAGGAGTTTTAGTGGTTCGTGAAAATAATATGGAATTTATCT
>CAJOOD010000062.1 GCA_905236085.1 uncultured Bacilli bacterium | reverse complement strand
TTATTTAAATAGATAGAAAATAAGATTATTAATTCAAGCGCATGTTTTTGATGGAAAAACAAATTATATTCAAACGATATCTTGCAATGCCTAATAATTTACAAAACGAGAAAATTGTTGTAGTATTTCCTAGTCAGGAGATTAAGTCCGTGGAAATAAAAATAGATAAATCTAAGATATTAAATAAATGTGAAATACTTGATTTTGCAAAAGAAATGCAAATGATATTGTTCCCTAATGTTTTTGATTGTGAATGTAGTTTTGCTGATCACTCTAAAAAGGCTAAAGAATTATATATTGATAATATTGATAAAGACTGGGATTCTTTTAATAAACAAATAGATAAACTTAAAGAAGAATTATTTGAAGATATTAAATTTACATTTGATGGTGATCCAGCGGCGAATGGATATGAAGAAATAATATTAACTTATCCAGGCTTTTTAGCTACAACATATTATCGTATCGCCCATATCATATATGGCCTTGGTAATAAAATCGCGGCGAGAATAATCTCTGAGCAAGCCCATTTCTTAACCGGTATTGATATCAATCCAGGGGCGAAAATTGGCGTTCCATTTTTTATTGACCATGGAACTGGAATTGTAATAGGTGAAACAGCGATTGTAGGTAATAATGTTAAAATCTATCAAGGTGTTACTTTAGGGGCCATGTCTTTATCAAAAGGACAGGCGCTTAAGAATACAAAAAGACACCCCACAATTGGTAATAATGTCACCATATACGCTGGAGCCTCTATCCTAGGGGATATAATTATTGGTGATAATGTTATTATCGGTTCTAACGTCTTCTTAACTAAATCAATATCTGCGAATCATAAAGTGACATTAGAAGAACCAAAATTAAATGTCATTAACAAAAAATAATGCAAATCTAGAATATTTTGTTTAAAAGTTAAAAAAACAAATTCCCTATAGAAATCATAATGAATAGGGAATTTTTTATAATAAAGAAGCTATTAAAAGCACTAATTACCAACATTAATTGATAATTTTAATTCATCCAATAATTTATCTAAATCGATTGGTTGATAGAAATAATAACCTTGAGCGATAAAGTCTGGATCTATTTCTTTTAATAAATTGAATTGAGCTTTAGTCTCCACACCAACTAAGCAATAATCCATTCTATGTACCTTAATATCATCGATTAAATCTTTGACCTTATCTAAGACTGTGATATCAGTATCGATATCAGAAATCAAATTACGAGAAATCTTAATGGTATTAAAGCCTAAGGATTTAATTCTATCTAAGGAAGCATATTTGCCGCTATATTGGTCACAGATAAGAGAAATATCCATCTTAGCGATACTTTTAGATACCGCGGATATCTTTTCATAGTTATTAGCGATATCATATTCAGTAATTTCAGCACCCAAGAATTTCTTTGGGAATTTATATTTATCTAATAAATTCTTTAAGTGGGATAAGAATTCTTCATCATCAAAATATGTGGCATCGGTATTAAATGTTAAGGAAGATAGGCCTGTTAATTTAAAAGTGGTCAATCCATGATTTTGATAGATGCTACCGATTTGGTTAATAAGGTAGTCAGTAATACGTCCAATCTTGCCCGTTTTAGTGGCAATGGTAATAAATTCTTGTGGATATAATTGCAAATTACGATAAGTATCTGCCATACGGAGCAATATTTCAGCGGACTTGATTTGTCCAGAAGCGGAATATATCGCTGGTAAGAATTTAACCGATAAAGCATCGTTTTGTAAGGCGTTTTCAATAAGACCTTCGATAAATCTACTTCTAGAAGCATCTCTAACATAATTGTAGTCAGTTAAGACTAAATTATCATGCCCAAAGATGGTTTGATTGTCTTTAATATATCTATCGATTCTACGAAGCATTTGTTCATGAGAAGCACAATCAGATGGGAATTCAAATCCTAAGAATGTAGGAGATAATCTAACATCATCTCTATCATCTTGTCCGTTAAGCATCAAATCATAAATCTTTTCAACACGGTTAATAAAGTCAACTCGACCTTCACCTTGTAAGAATAAAGCTACCATATCATTACGATAGGCATATAAATCATATGTACCAAATGGACTCTTGACTAATTCATCAAAGAAATGTCTTAATCTCGCCTCATAGCCTTCTTCTCCATAGGCCTCTAATAATTTAGAATAATTATCAAAATTGATTAATAAGATATAACCTCTTCCATGGGTTCTAAAAGCATTCTCTAAGGTTTCGCTTAAAGCGTAATTACTACGGATGAGAAGATGTGGATCATATCTATTCGTGGATAAATATTCATCGTCTCCCTTTAATGGTTTTAAGAGGAATGAGTCAATTCTTTCTTTGCTGTTTTTATTAAGAATAAAGGAAGTTTCATAAATTTTCTTCCCAATTTGCGAGGTTTTCTTCTTTTTCGCGTTTAATGGACAATCCGCGCATGGAGCATCTAAACCATATAATTTCTTATAACATTTTTCTCCGTTAACCAATTGACCTTTAACTATACTTAAGCCTTCAGAGATTTCCACTAAATCATAATTATCACGATAAATAGAATAAATATTATAGTCAGTTAATTTTAAGATATCTTGATATCTAGATATAGCGTTATCAATGGTTGATTTGCCTTCGAGTTCTCTATTAAAGCCAGCGAGTGTATTAGAGAAGATAGTTAATGTTTCTCTACCATAAGCATCAACATATAAATCGTCTTTCTTATTAAGATAATATATGAGTCCCGCTATTCCTTTTGCTCCTCTAACAAGGAAGAAATAGCCACCTTTAATTCCAAATATATCTAAATAATAGCCTAAGCTGGAATGAACATTATTTCTATTAGTGAAGAAATAAGAAGAATCTAGATCTGCGACTTCATTAATTTTTTCAATAAAATCAGCATCAATTATGCCATTCTTCTTAAAGACATAATCTTCCGAGGTTGCTCCTGCTTCATATTCAACATAGAAATCATCATATTGTTGATTAAATGAAGCCATACCAACGATTTCCACGTTTAAATAATCAGCAATATTTCTTAGATTCTTTTGTAATTCTCTTCTCGCTAAATTAGTATCAGAAGAATTGATTTGGATTTTAGATATTTTTTCAAATATTTTTGCGATATTGTTTTGCATTAATGAGGTGTGATAAACATCCTTATTAATTCTATTTAATCTTTCAGGAGTATAAATAGATACAGTCTTGCCTTGTCTTTGTGCATATCTTAAATCAGATTGAATATCACTGATATCACTATATGGATAAATAACCGCGGAAACTTTTAATAAATTTATGCCAATATCTCCTCCAGTTCCATGTGTGGAGAATATAGCGTTCTTAGCGATTTTATTTAATTTTTCTTCAAAATAAGATAAGGAATCAATTTGAGGAAGGAAGGCTAGATAACCATTTTGTCTTTCGTTCTTCGCTAAAAGGAATTTTAATCCCTTATATTCGGAAGTTAATAAATCATATAGATTAAAATAATCTAAATCAGACATCATGTCTTTTTCTACATCATAAGAAAATAAAACAAAAGCGCATCTATATGATTCAAAAGCTAAGATTAGTTCCTGCATATTATTAAGCATGGATTCTAGGCTAACTAAGACATTATTATTTTCCATCACATATTTTAAATCTATGCCTTCAAAGCCAGATGTCTTATTTAAAATAATGGTTTGGTCTAAATGTTTTTTAAGTTTAATAACATTTTCATTTAAGGTCGCCATTTCCACTAAGCCTTCAGTCTTGTATTCTTGAATATCTTTACGATAATTAGCCATAGCTTCAGTATTGCGAACTGTGGTTTCATATAAATTAAGATAGAATAAATTAAAGATATAACGATAAACAACGATAAAGCCTAAAATAATCAAAGCGGCGAATAAACCAGTTAATACCACTAAAGCGATAACAAAGCCTAGATTAGAAGTAATAATAGATAAGATAGATAAAGTGATAAAAGCTCCGCCAAAAATGATGGAAACGACGATAAATAATCTTACATATAAGGCAATGGAGTGATTAAGGCTTCTATTGGTTTTTCTTTCTTTCATAATCTCCTCCTATTTGCCGCTGATAACTTCGTTACGGCCGATTTCACCGATGCAAGAAGATATCGCCTTTCCTATTTCTGTATATTTTCTTAAAGAATTAATATAAGTATCTATATTCTCTTTTTCATCAACTCTTCTTTCCGCAACTTTAACTGCGATAAATGGCACGCTATTGATGTGGCAAGCTAAAGCCACCCCGCCACATTCACTATCAAGAGCGATAAGAGAATCATGTCCAAACATCATCTTGTTTTTGGAAATTTTATCCAGTATTTGCACGGAATTTATATTTTTTTCAAAAGAAACAAAGGTTCCTAAGCGATATGATGCTTGCGTGGTATGATCTAAACACGCTTGCATGGTTTCTAATAAATAGACATCCGTGGAATAATATTGAGGCATATGAGGAATTTGACCTAATAAGGAATTATTGACATTAGTAAAATCAACTTCCCCTAGATATGTCTGTCTAGATACCACGATATCTCCTGGTTTAATATCGTCAGTTAAAGCGATGCATCGACCAACAGAGAATACCAACATAATATGATATTTATGAATGATTTGATAAGTAAGCATCGCGGTTAAATAATTAGAATAGACATTACTTAATAAATAAACTTTCTGATTAAAGATAGTCCCCTCGATGACTTTAATATCACCAACAAGGGTATCAACAGTCTTACCTCTCATCTTAGACTCAAAATATAAGACATCATCATGATTAGAACCAACAATTAAAATCATATTTTAAGTCCTTTCTTTTCAAAATTGTTATTAGCGAGTAAAGCTTCATATTCATTATAAGGGATAGGACGAGAATAGAAAAAGCCTTGAATTGTATCTAATCTAAATCTCTTTAAGATATCGACTTGATTTTGATTATCGACACCTTCAGCGATGGCTTCCATACCTGTCTCTTTAATAAATTCAATCATAAATTTGACGATTTGACGGGATTTTTCATCTTCAACGATATTATCGATGAATGATTTATCAATCTTAATCGCATCAAATGGCATATTCTTTAAATTGTTAAAATTAGAATAACCAACACCAAAATCATCCATTAATACTTTGATACCATATTCTCTAATCTTTTTAATAATCGCGATAGATAAGAAAGTATTAACACCAGTCGTACCTTCGGTGATTTCTAATTGAATTAGAGATGGAGGAATATTATATTTTTCCATCGTGTTAATAATATCATCAATGAAATTTTGACCATAGAATTCATATAAAGAGAAATTTACAGAAACCGGTAATAGCCTCCTTCCTTTTCTCTTAGATTCGTTTAAATCTTTACAAACCTGTTCAAAAACAAACATATCAATCTTATGAATAAGACCGCCATTTTCAGCCTTATCAATAAATTTCATTGGGGATACTAATCCGTGTTCTGGAGAATTCCATCTCACTAAAGCTTCTGAAGAATTAAATCTTTTTGTAGTAAGACAATATTTAGCTTGATAATAGACAACAAATTCTTGTCTATCAATCGCATTAGATATCTCTTCTATTTCTTCTTTGGCTTTGTTTTCTAACATAGAATTATTAAACATAACAATAGTTTCAAAATTACGTTCAGCGATTTCTCTAGATAAAGAAGCGCAGGCAATCATCTCATGGATTTGTCTAGTATCATATGCTTTTCTAGCGTAGACACCAAAATATGGTTGAATATATAATCTAAAGTCATTCTCTTTAGCGATACGATAGATATTGCTTTCTATTTCCGCGATGAGGGAATTTAATCGATTTTCGTTGCAAATCGCGGATATAATAAACGTTCCTCGATTATAACAATAAATATAATCTTTATAATCTGGCTTATTTTCCGCGAATAAATCGCATATGTAATCACTGACTACTCCATTTAATTCACTAGCCCTATCAGCGCTGTTATTTAATGAACCGTTATTTCTTAAACAAGAAAAGGCAATAACATAACCATCTTGAGAATTAACCTTCTCCCAGTTAGAAGATATCTTCGATACAAAGGTGTTGTAGTTATAAAATACTGATTCTCTATGGAGGTTATATTTATTTTCTTCGATTAAATCTTTATTAACATTCTTTTGTGAATTGTAATTAAAGAACATTATCGTGGCAAATATGCCAAAAGCTAATGTTAAGAGTGTTAATAATGAGGTAATCCATATTTGTATATTTGGAAGAAAAGTTAAAAATAAAATAAGGGTGATAAAAAGCGCGATGAAAATGCCTAAAGCAATGTAGAAAGAGATAAGTCTAGATTTAAGCGATCTCATATTATTTATCTCCTCCATTTTTCTTCTCAAGCATTTCATTTAAAAGGTCTTCTTTTAAACGTTTTTTATCTTCTTCGCTGAGATTCTTTAATACATCATTATTTGGGGAATTATTATCTCCATCTTGAGTGGAGACTACTTCTCCATTTTCTTCATCTGGATCTTTGATAGCTCTTGCCATATCAATAACAGAGGTGATAATTAAATATAAGCATGGGATTAATAATAAGATTAATAAACCTACCCACGAAGAAATAAATTGATATACCCAGCCAACAAAATTAGATTTACCTACGACTTTACCTAATAGATATTCTTGGCCAAATCTTTGTGTTTGCCATGTGCAGTCAGTATCCCCGCCCGCTTGTTTACATTGGTTAGAATTGGTATTAATTCCATGTGCGGTAAAGGTATAAGTGATATTACCGCTTGTATCAGTATAAGTTTCAATTTTACTAACTCTATGTGTTACTACCATGTTCCATTCAGAATAAAAGAAAGTTACATCATCATCGATTTGAATCTCACTTGGATCAACTTTCTTAGCAAATACTGCAGATCCGACAGGATATTCAGGTTCCATAGAATCGGTTAAGACCACCATGGTTTGTACACCAAATAGATTAGGAACACCATAATTATCATTCCTAGTCGCTACAGAATAGATTTGGAATCCTGCCACCGCGCCGAAAACGAGGATAAACAATCCTGTTAATACCCATTCGATAATCTTACGGGCTTTAGATTTAGGTCTTTTCTCAGTTTTCTTTGCCATTATTTCTTCCATTTCTTTTTATTCTTTGGTTTTCTATTTATCGCTTCTGGACCAAATAGAGGTGTTATTATTTCTTCTACTTCTTCTTCCTCTTCAGAAACGATTTCCTCAGTAGGTTTGACTTCCTTTTTAGGTAGAGCTTTCTCTCTTATTTTATGTGGGGCTTCATCTTCTTTAATTTCTTCTTTGACTTCCTCACCTTTAATTTCTTCTATTATAGAAGATTCTATGATTTTAGTCTCATCAATAGAGGTTTCATTAATTTCTTTTATATCATCAATAGATTCAATTTCTTCACGATTTTGAGAATTTGATATGGCTTTTGCAAACTTTTCTTCATTTTCGATGATGATATCTTTGATTTTTTCCATATTTTCTTTTCTTTCGCCAAGATTAATTTCAATCGCCTTTTTAATCTCTTCGGCTTTTTCAATAACCTTGTCTCTAGTGATTATCTTCTTTGGTTTAGAAATTTCCTTTTTCTTAATAGGAGGTTCTTCTACTTCGACAATAGGTTCTTCTTTAACTTCCACAGCTTCTTCATTAGCTTTAGCGATATTTTTAGCGAGTTCTTCTTCATCTCTTAAAGCTTCTAGACGAATACGTTCTCTTTCTAATTCGATTAAGGTCGCTTCATTATGAGCGATTCTTTCCGCTTCTAGGCGTCTAGCTTCTTCGAGTCTAGCTTCTTCTTCAGCGTCTAATTTAGCTTGTCTGATATCGAATTCTCTTTGTTCTTTTCTTTTACGTTTTAATAATTCAGATAATGATTTCTCATCTTCATCAAGAGCCATTCTTGCATCCTTGATATCTTTTTGATAGATAGCTTCTTCTTTTGTGGGATAACGCAATAATTTAGAAAGATTTTCATTCTTTCTACGTTCTTCGAGATATTTTTTATCCACTCTTACGAACTCTACATCGTTATAATCAAGTGGTCCATAGATAAATACATCATCATCGTGAGATTTTAATATCTTCACTTTATGGGTTCTTTCTTTAACTAATTCTAATGGTGATGGGTTAAATGGGTTCGCGGCCAAGAAGGTCACTAAACCTAATTTATGCAATTCAGCGATTTCATCAGGATTTAAATTGACATATTCTTCTTGGACTTTTAAATCAATTCCCGCGGAAGAATATGTTTGAAGATATTTATATAATCGATAACATTTATGATATTTAGGGTTCTTTCTTATGATATTGGTTTGTAAGATAGCCCCATGGATATCTTTTTCATTTTTAAATAACTTCATGAAATCGGAATTATAAAAATAACGAACATATTTTCTAATTTCTTCAATATGTTCCATATATTCATTGGTCTCACCTAATTTCTTCTCCGGAGCAGCTTTGGTGATGCTTATCTTTGTTTCGATATTAACATCCATGCCCTCGATGGCCGCGCGAGTCTTATACATTAAGACATTTCTTTCTTTTAGAGGAGCGTATTTTTTCATAAAATCATATCGTTTTTCTACGAATATGACTAATTGTCTAATCAATGTGGCGATGAATTTATTTTCATATGTATGATAATCATCATCGCTTCCAATATTTAAAATCTTATTAGGTATGATATCTCCTTTAGGGGATACTTCTTTAACATATTGGGTATGGGAGGCAAGATGTCTAACTGATTCTCCATTAGTTTTCTTAGCTAATTCAATTGGAACGATATCTGTGACGGTTTTCGTATTCTTTCGCGGATTAGCGATGATATAGGAGATATCAGGAAGACAGTTTTCAATTTGGCTTAACCATTTAGGGTCATAATTCGCGGTCTCTAATCTCGAGGAACGTAAGACATAAGTATCCGCGTGAGCAAAACTAGAAAGTATATTTTCTACTTCCTTTTCTTTAGTAAAAGAATCGATTTTTGCAAGGTATTTCTTTTCTAGTATCTGATATTTGGATAATGTTTTACGTGTCTTTTCCATTTATTAACTCATCTTGATTAGATTATCGATATAGTTATGGGCCATCTTAAATGTACCCTTACCAAATAATTTGTCTAATTCGTTATTTAATTGTTTTAATTCATCTTTTAAGAAGGTGATATTTAAAGATTCAATTTTCTTTAAAATCTTGTTGGTGAATATAAAGTCTAAGCCCTCTAATTCAGAAGCTCCGCAGGCGACATAAACAGGGATGAAGACTTTTAATTGTTTTAAGATACGGTTACCAAAGGCTAATTTAAATTTAGAGATGACAAATCGATCTAATTTATCGAATTTCTCTAAGATAGAATCTGAGACTGGATATTGTTTAATAGCTTCTTCAAATAAGGCATCAACTTGATCAAAGGAGACCATTAGTTGGTCACGAGGTTCCGCTTCAAAAGGTTGAGCTTTATCATCAAAGAATAAGGAAACCGCTCTATCGTAGACCTTATCAGAAATGGTAAAGGTTGAGTCATCATTATTCGCGGTACCAAAGAAGAAGACATTTTGAGGAATTAGCATCTTACCTTGATGGACATTCTTAGGATCATTATCATCATAAGAATTGATTAATTCAATCTTCCATTCGTTCTTATTAGGCATTTCCATGATGGATAAGAATTCGGCAAAATAATATTCGATACGGGCTAAGTTCATTTCATCTAAGACGATGAGATTGATATCTTTACGATAAGTAGAAGCATATAAGGCTCTTAAGAATTCAGTTTCATTAAATTTCTTAGTGAATTCATTATAATAACCTAATAATTCACTTCTATCTTTCCAAGATGGTTGAACAGAACATATAGCCGCAGGATTATTAAAGAATTTACCTAAGGCATAAGGTAGAGATGTTTTACCTGTACCAGATATACCTTCTAAAATGATTAATTTTGAGGCCGCCATACCGGCAAAGACTTGTCTAACCACATCAATCGTGTAATAAAGTTTTAATTGACTCGCGGAGAATTGACGGAAGGCATTACATATCTCTTCTAGGCTTAAATTCTCTACAGGAGCGATTTTAGTATCGATTTCTGCATATTCATGATCGACATATTTTAATTTTGGGAATCTTGATGTGACTTCTTCCACCACATTCTTATCTTGTTCTTCTAAATTAGGTTCATTTAAACCGAGATAACCGACTTTTAAGCCTAAGATTTTATCTTTTTCTTGGATGGCTTGATATAATTCATAATTAAGTCTTTCTACTTGGTTTGCTAATTCGTCTTTATCTAGTTCTCTTTTAATGAAGCGAACATATTTTCTAATCAATCGATATAATAGATAACCTAATCCACCGATTAGACCGATTAAGATAGTTAAAAAGAAGACAAAGAAAATCCAGCCCCATACACCAAAATTATCACGTTGAGCCTGAAAATAATTATCGTATTCTGCGAAATTACTTCCTAAAGCTGTCCATGGACCGACAATAAAAGCGTAAAACCAATTGCCAATATGACGCATGACCGCTAAAAACATTAGACGTAGATATTCAAAATAAGCCGACATATTTTAGACCTCCTGTGGGTAAATGCTATGAATTTTGAAGGATATTTGGGAATCGAATTGACCTAAGATATTTGCGTCAACATTATCTAAATCCCACCCTTCAATATATAGCGAGATTATTATCTTTTTAGGTGTATAAGCCTTTAAGGGGATATAGACGTTATCTTCAACGTCTTTTAAGGCAATAGAATCTTCTTTAGCGATATTTAAGCCGTTAGTAATAGATTCTTCTAGATTTAAGCGATAAGTGTTTTTTCTCGTTTTAGCGTTGAATATTGATGGATTCATGTCTTCATCTAGATAAGATGAATCATCGCTTATAGGATCATCATAAATAATTTTATCTTCATTATCGTATTCTCCAAAGAGGAATTCATAAC
>CAJOOD010000061.1 GCA_905236085.1 uncultured Bacilli bacterium | reverse complement strand
GGTTTTGCCCGTTTTTTGGCTTCTTAATGCCTTTATAATACATAATTTGTCAGCAATGATATAAGATAAATTGATTATGTTCTTACCTTCGGAACTTGTTCTAGATAAATAATAGTTAAGAAGACAGATTCACATTTTCTCTTCATTGATTTTTGAATAATTTCATTCGCCTTCATTTCTTAATCAAATTATAGTTACACCTTCCTTTCTTAAATATCGGAATCAAAGGGTTGGACATAACTTTTTTTATTTAGCAGAATGCAAAAGTATTGATTGTTATTGATTTTTGCTAATGATGTATTAATATTATTTGCATTAATATTAAACGAGGTTAACCAAATCTTATGAGGCGAGCGAGCATGCCTATATTAATAACAAATATACAAACTCGATTGTCTTCTCTTTAAAATCTAGAGGTCTATATGAACACTAAAGCAAATTTCTCTTACCATAAATTACCATATCGTTATATCAATAGTTTTGTTGATGGTAAATGGGGCGAAGGCGAACTCAGTGAGGATGAAAGAATTATTCTAAACGAAAGTGCTTGTGTCTTACATTATTGTCAGGTGGTGTTTGAAGGATTGAAAGCTTTTAAAACCATCGATGGGCGAATTGTTTGCTTTAGACCAGATATGAATAAAAAAAGATTAGAGAGTTCCTGCAAGCAAATGAATATGCCTATCTTTCCAAAAGAAAAGTTTTTAGCCGCGGTTGAACAAGTTGTTAAGGCTAATAAAGAATATATACCATCTTTTGAGGAAGGTGGATCGTTATATATTCGACCAATAATGTATGGAACTACACCTACGATGGGTGTTAAATCCGCGAAAGAATTTGAAATTCGCTTTTTTGCTGTGTCAGTCGGGAATTATTTTGACGCTAATAAGACCGCTAGACTTCGTGTTAGCGATGTCGATAGGGCGGCACCCAAAGGAACAGGCAATATTAAAGCAGGCTTAAATTATGCGATGAGTTTATCCAATATTACTGACGCGCACAACAAAGGCTTTAATGAGAATTTATATCTAGATCCAAAAGAAAGAAAATATGTGGAAGAAACTGGTGGCGCTAATATATTTTTTATAAAAGATAATAAAGTAATATTTCCTTATTCTGAGAGCATTCTTCCTTCTATTACTAAAATGTCCACTATGTATATCGCTAAAGAAATATTACATTTAGAAATAGAAGAAAGAAAAGTGACTTTTCAAGAGATTGAAAACTTTGATGAATGTGCGCTGTGTGGAACGGCTTCGACTATTACACCAGTAGGATTAATTGATGATCATGGACATCAAATAATTTTTAGCAATGATGTCATTGGACCTATTACATCTTTGTTATTAAAAACATTAAAAGATATTCAGCATGGGATTATACCGGCACCTAAAGGTTGGCTATATGAGATTAAATAAATGTTCTTAATGCTTGCATAGAATAAGTTTGCCTAGGTAATTATCCATTATTTTTTATTTCAATTTAATCATTATTTTTTTAAAATAAGTCGTTTTTGCGGGCTTTTTTTGATTTTTAAACCTCTTAATAACACATAATATATAATGAAAGAAAAAAAATATATATTACTCATTATTAGTGATGATTTAGAATGTAATAAAGGAGTAGTAACTATATGAACAAAATAAGAAACTTTATTAAACCTTATGTTCTATTGGTTTTTGGTGCTTTATTATTCTTGTTTTATCTAAACTGGTTATCACTAGATGGTATCTTACTAGCTATTGGTATTATTGCTGTAGTTGTCTCCGGATACTATTTAGCAATGGGTGTTTTATCAGTTGTTTTAATCGAGAAATTAAATCCCCAATTAAAGCAAATTTTGAACTTAGTTAACATCAGCTTATTCCCGTTATTTATATTTATTCGTATTCTCTTGATTACAATTAATTTCAACGGTAATATGAACCCTACTGGTTGGGTTATTGCTATTTTAAGCATGATAGCATCATTAGCGTTGGCAATTATTTATTTGCTTGAAAAATTAACTAAAAACGCCGAAGTCAAGCGTTTCACATTTTTATCCGCGGTAATATTTGTTGTAGCCTTACTCGCTAACATTTTGTTTGATGCCACTGGGACAGCAGTTAATCTAGGCAATGTCAATATCGTTGTTGTATTAACTTATGTTATCTATTCTTTTGTCTTATTTAACTCATTTGGAAAAGACGAAGAGCCTTTAAAAGAAGATAGGGAAGCAGAAAATCCTGTCGATGAAGTAAAACCTGTCGAAGAAGAAAAGGCTGTTGAAGAAGAAAAGCATACGGAAGAAGATAAGGCAGAAAAAAAACCTGAAGAGCCTGCTAAGGAAGACGATTTACCAACGGAATAAATTAATAAATAAACGCTACTAAAGAGGGAGTAATTTCCC
>CAJOOD010000060.1 GCA_905236085.1 uncultured Bacilli bacterium | reverse complement strand
CAAAGATGTCAAAAACGTTGAAAAAGGCCTTAAATATAATAAAAACGAGATAATTTTAGGTATCATCTCGTTATCTTTTAAATGGTGCCCACGGCCGGAATCGAACCGGCATGGATTTCTCCGATAGATTTTGAGTCTATTGCGTCTACCAGTTTCACCACGTGGGCGGCATTAATGATTTTAAAATAAAAAACATAATTTGTATATCTAAACTTTCATTTTGTAAAAACAATTGTCAAAAAAATTTTACCTATTATATTTCGCATTTCTTCACTATAAAAATATATACAATAATCAAAAAGGCTGCAAATCGCATATTTTTCTATTAATAATTCTTCCTACTACTTATTTTAACGCTATATAGATAATTACTATGAATCTATGCTGATTTATACAAAATATGAAAGTTATTCTTAAAGGAAATAGATAACACTTATTATCTCTATTATTTGTTTTAATTAAAAAGAAATGTTCCAATACATTTTTATCGCCAAGCTTATAAGTTTTTATATTTCAATAATTGAAACATCTTCTTTTCCTGATGGTATTTCATTTCTAATTAGCGAATCTAAAAATAGGCAAGCTCCTCCTCTTGCGCTCTCCTCTTCATACATATCAAGACTATATGGGTTAACATATAATACTGGTCTTTTCAATTTATCGGCCTGAATAGCGTATTCGTATTTTTCTTTTTTGTTCCATTCATCATAATTGAAATCAGTATATACAGGCCACAATACGATATCCGATTTAATATCATTCATTCTATGAATATTGTCTTCATCCCATAAATCACCACATAAAGCTATGGAAAAAGTTTTATTTCCAAAATTAAATACCTCAAACTTGTCCCCTTCTTATATCTAGGACCGCTATAAGGTTCTTTCCATCCACTAGAAATTCTTCGGTAATTATTGATTATACTTCCGGTTTTATCTATGGTAATTTGGCTGCTATAAATTATTTTTTCACACAATTCAAAATATCCAAAAGAAACAGCAATTTGATATTTTTTCGCGCTTTTTGAAATTTCATCAATAATACTAGAACTAATAGACAAGGCTACTTTTTGATCTTCTTTGCAATTAAACACAAGCGAATAGAAGCCTTGTAAAAAGATTCTCCAAAGACAACCATATCGGCTTTTGTGCTATATTTTTTTAAAGCATTTATAATAACGTCCTTGTTATATACGACATCCTGATTTTTAAAACCAAGAGCAGCGAGCGCTATTCTCATTAAATTAACCTCATGATGTCAAAAACTCTTTTAATATATTTGTTTAGTTAAAGATGCTGATTTAAGAGGCAAATTCTTCTATCAACATATTTTTGAAATAATGGTGCAGCTAACAGGAATCGAACCTGCACGAGTTTCCTCACTAGAATCTGAATCTAGCGCGTCTACCAGTTCCGCCATAGCTGCATAGCATTATGCAATACCACGACTCTTGTTTTCTTCTTCTTGCAGTTTGCGGAAATCCACTTTACCTATCTGTGTTCTTGGCAATTCTTGTCTAAATTCTATTTCTTTAGGAATGGCCCATCTAATAAGATATTTCCTACATGTGTGCATAATATCTTGTCTGAGGCCTTCTTTATCTAGATAATCAGTGACCACAAATAATTTTAAAGCCGCTTGAAGTCTAGCATCAGGGATTTGAACTGCACAAACTAATTTAACGCCAGGAACGGTTTCAACAAGGTGTTCTACTTCGGTTGGGAATACACCAACGCCACTAACCTTAACCACTCTCTTTTTTCTCGAAGAGAAGAATATAAATCCATCTTCATCCTTATATCCTAAATCGCCGGTATAAACAAAGCCATTTTTAACCGCTGCATCAGTGGCATTAGGATCTTTAAAATATGACACCATATTACTAGGCGCAGAGACAGCGATTTCCCCTACTTCATTAGGAGGCAACATCTTTCCATCTTCGCTAAAGATTTCCACATCAACACCTTTTAAAGGATAGCCTAAACAATTAGGCTTATTGTGATCATAAGTATTAACTACAATCGCTGCGATACTTTCCGTTAATCCATATCCTTCAAATAATTTACAATGTGAACCTTGTTCTTGCATTATTTTATCCCATTTATCTTGGAGAACCACTGACATAGAATCTCCGCCAGACCAAGCTACATGAAGATGCTTCAATTGAGGACATTTAGCAAAATATTCATCATTAATTAATGCTTCATAAGCAGTAGGAACGCCACACATACAAGTAATTCTAGTAAATCGCATAGCCTTAACTACTTCTTTTGGAGTAAATTTAGGCAACAATACGGAAGCAAAGCCATTAGATAATGGAGCGTGCATAGTCATGCCTAAACCAAAACCATGGAAAGAAGGTAAGAAAGATAGCATTCCACCAAATCCAATTAATTCTTCTGGAGTCTTGCATGTCTCTTCACTAGCACATGAGGCAATAAAATTAAAATTATCATTGCTTAATACAATAGTCTTAGGATCACCAGTTGTGGAACCGCTATGAAGCATAACGGCCACATCTTTACCATTATTTAATTTTTCTACGGAATGTTTACCCTTTCTTTTGAAACTCTTTGTGTACTTAAATCCTGCAAATCGCCAAGATTTTCCTAATTTTCTTCTGATTCTAAAGTTCATAAAGAAGTGATATCCAAAATGTTGAAATAATGGTAAATAGTCTTCTACTCTACATACGAATATTTCATCTCTAATTTCTTTAAATTTTTCAACTTCTTTCGCTACTCTTTGTTCAAAGACAAAGGCCCATTTGCTCTTAGTTTGATCAATGATATATTTAAGTTGGTTATATGGAGTTAATGGGTGAACCATATTACATATCGCGCCTAATTTATTGCAAGCATAAAATAATATCAAAACATTAGGAATATTAGGCAAGGCAAGAGTGATAACATCTTTTTCTCTTACTCCTAATTTATTTTCTAAGTAAGCCGCAGTTTTATCAATTCTATTTAACAATTGTTTAAAGGTCATTCTTCTTTGCTGATAATAGACCGCTAAAACATTAGGATGAGCAATAGCCATTTCCTTAATCATTTGATACATTGATTTATTATTAAATCTTTCTGGTATTTGTGACATAAAATTAACCTCTAAACGCTAGTCCGATAAGCGAGAATATTCCCATTATAATTATTTGATGAGTTAAATAAAATATTAAAGAATGTCTTCCAATAAAAGTAATAGGTCTCATCCATTCTTTAAATCCTCCTACATGCTCGCTTGGAACAGCGTAGAAGAATTTAGCGAACAAGACACCAAGGAAGAAAACAATAATATATGGGAATAAATACATATAATCGGCTTGAAAATAGAACTGTCCATTAACATAGACATCATGCTGGACATAGGTTGGGTCCCAAATAGGTGCTTCCGCACTAGTAGGATTCCATAAAGGATAGGCCAAAACCGCACTATCTTTAAAGGCAAGATAAATATTAGGCAAGACATATTCCCAGAATAATATTAAAAGCAAAATATTTATGGTAATAATTTTCCAGGATTTGTTTTGAAAGAAACAATAAAATAAGCAAGAAAAAGCAATAACACCAATAACATTAAAATTAATAACACTTCCAGATGACCAAAAAGCATTGACGACATTAGAGCCAATCCAAATGATAAACCAAAAGGCCACCATTTTTGCGCTTCTTTTGTAATTGTTTTTTGAAAAAGAACAGCTGATTCCACTGATAAATACAAAAGCACTAAGAGCTAAGAATTGCACTATTCTTCTCGCAGGGTTGGAATAATAGAAATTAGCAAAGTCGCCAACAGAGACTAAGAAGCCACTAGTTAAACCTAACGCCGAAGCCCAAGTTGGAAAGAAATAACCTAAACACCACATGATATGATCAAAGAAAACCAAAAACATGCAAAGACCACGCACTAAATCAATAGCCACTATTCTTTTTGCATATGGATTACGTTTTCTTGATACGGATAATGTTTCTTCTTTCATATCTACGATAAGATTATAAAGCAAATCAAAAATGATTTGAATACTAATAATTCTAGCAATGAAGCAATCCTAATAATAAAATATTGTTAATACGAGGAATCTATTTATGGAAAAAGCTGGTATATCACAAAATAAAAAATCTCATGGCTGGATAATTGCCCTAATAATTATCGCCTTAATAATAATATTGCCAATCGCTTTTGTTTTTATCTTTTTCTTTGATAATAGCAGCAAAGAATTGAATTTAAAAAAGGATTGGGACAACACCCTTTCATTAGAAAGAATCGCTATTGATTCATTTGATAACACCAAGGAAGACAAAAAGATTAATTTTAAACTCGATGAGCAAGACTTAAATGAATTGATTTATAAAAATGTTGGTGATGCTCTTAAGAACACTCAAGCTGAACAATTTATTAGACAAGCCTATGTCACTATTGAAAACGATCAATATATATTCTCAATTGAAGCGCAAGCATTTGGTTTTCAAACAAAATTATCCATGTATACCACCTTATCAAGCCAAGCTGTTGAAGGTGATACCATTCTCACATTTGCTATTAATGATATTCAAGTGGGCAGAATGAATAATGTTTTATCTTTTGGAAGAGACATATTAACCTCATTTATTACTGATCAACAAGTAGAAAGTATCTTCGCGGAGGCAGGATTTAATTTAAAGGTGTCATTATCCGATACCAAGATAACTTATTCAGTTGTTCAATTAAGCAAAGATGTCAAATCCATCATCATTCAAAATTTTAATGAAGGCGATTTTTATTACGCTTTGATGTCAGACATTATCAAATATGAACTAATTGGCTTTGAATTTAACGCTAATAAAGCGGCAGAAGTTTTTGTAAATCTCAGCAAATTGCAGACGAATTTAAATTATATGGAAGAAAATCATCTAGAACCTTATAACCCTAGCGATGATAGAGATAAGGTTGTGCAATTAGTTAACGATGGCATCATTGATACTACTCACGCTATCGCCGTTATGGAATATATCACCCGTGGATATGATTATGATTTCTTAACCAGCAGCGACAAGGAATATATCAAATCCAAGGACTTCTCATCTATTGGCATTACCGATAATGAAAATTATAAAGGACATATTGCTGTTGATGAAAGCAGTGTTGCTTCTTCTATCGCCGGCACATTTGATGCCACTGCATTTACATCACCAACTTATCAAAGAGCGGCCTATGTCAGCGAAGAAGTTATTAATAATGTATTAAGAGGAACTTCCGCTCTTGGATATACTTTCTTATTAGGTCGCAAAGTTGACTCTAGTTGGAAATTGAATTTTCTCGCAGTTAATGATTTATATTGTAATATCGTTGATAATGCCATGTATCTTGTCTTTGATGTCAATATCAATGGCTACAATATCAGTTTAATTATCGTTACTGAAAAAGATACAACGTATGTCGATGGATTAGAAATTAAATTAGCCACTAAAAATATCTTCCTAGGAGAATGCGATGTCTCAGAAGAATTAGAAAATAAATTCATATCCTTAATGGCTGATATCTTATCATCTGAGAACAATTGGATTAAATTAGACGCAAATAGCAGGGTTTTTACCATAGATTTAACATCTTCTATCCCATCCGCTTATTCTTCGTTATTATCATTATGCGATAGCAAAGTTGAATTCTCTGGAGAAAATATCAGCGATAACGGATTGATGGAAATATATACCAAATTAGCATAATAAAAGAGCTTCTAGACTCACCTCTAGAAACTCTTTTTCTTATAGATCATTAGTTAAGGAGAAGTCTCCTTTTTTAATCCAGCCAAGTTTTCTAAATAATAAATCGATTAAGAATACTAAGATAATTGGAGCAATAACGCATATTCCTATTATTTCTAAAATTATCACCCAATCATAATTATGAGCGGCAAAGAAATTTAATGGCCCCACTAATCCTGAAGTACCCATACCTGCACCGACAGATAACGTGCTAGTTAAAGATGATAGAGCACTGCTAGCAGCCTCAGCATCTAATGAAGTAGAAATATAAGCGCTGGCATCGGTCCAAGATTGAAGTGGAAAAATCATCGCTAAAGGTCCTAATACTGCAGAAACAATAATAGTTGGTAACCAAATAAGTGGCTTTCTAATAATGTTTTTGAATTGTAACATCGATGTGCCAATACCTACTGCAATAACACTTCCACATTTATTATCTCTGGCAGTGTGAACAGCGAATCCTACCATTTGCGTGCAGCATCCAATAAGAGCAGCCGCTGCGGCTAATGGGACACTACCAATATTAATAGCAACACAGATTGCTACACTAGATATTGGCGCAGTTAAAGCCATACCCACTAATACAGAAATAATAATACACATTGAGAATGGTACCGCATCAAAGGCAATCTTAATTAGTTCGCCAATACCAACAGTGATGTAGTGGACATAAGTAGCTAATAAGAAGGAATATAAGATAGAGAATATTATTCCAGCAGCAGGAATCAAGATTAAATCTGCAGGTGTCTTTTTTCTCATAATATATTTGATTGCTAATAAGCAAATAATTGAAGAAATATAACAAGATAATGGGTCGCCAATAGAAGTAACCGCTCCAGTAGCAAAACTAAAAGCATAATTACCAACCATACCGGCCGCCATAGTGGCCACCACCGCTACGCCGTTTCTTTTTAAAGATAAGGCGACTCCTAATCCTATACCAGCACCCATCAATCCCTTAATGACACCAGACCAGACAGCAATAGCTTCTAGTCCAGGTATACGAGTGAATAAATCAATGATTGTTCCTAAAATTAATGTTCCAAATAAACCAATAGCCATTCCATTGGTGGTCTTCATCAAATTAGATTTGAACCATTTCCAGAATGACTGGAATTTGTTTGGTTTCTTTTCTTGTTGTTCTAATACTTCTTCCATAAATTAACCTTTTTCTATCAAGTTATAAATATACCAATATTTTTAACTTTGCATAGAGAAAAAATAATAAAATCAAAATTAAATTTCAAAATCCATGCAAATCGAAGTTATTTATATTGAAAACCAATTATTTAGAGTTATTCAAATAAATATTTTATTAAATAGACGCTTTATCGATGTCGGCAAAATCTCTATTTAATAATTGGATTGTCTTATCAATAAATCCTTTTTCTGAAGTTGATAAGCCAAGCTCAGAGGAAGCAAACACAGAGTCAAATAAATAATCTATTCCGTTATGTTTTAAGATATGTTTAATGAGATTAATGTTTTCATCAGCGGTTAAGATAACTATATTTTGATTTTTTAATTCTTTGATTTTAGCTATCTTGGCTTTATCAATAGTGCTTAAAGACATTATTTCTTTAATTACGATATTTTCTTTTT
>CAJOOD010000059.1 GCA_905236085.1 uncultured Bacilli bacterium | reverse complement strand
TCCTAATATCTCATATCCTTCGAAAAGGCTAAATGTACAAAAATATTTTTACTAAGTTAGACATCCTACTTTGTAGGATAATTTTTTTGTTTTTTTGTAAAGCGAGACCATTTTTAAAAAACAAGAAAAGATAAAAAATAATAATTTGTAAACTTTGATTGAATAATAAAATATAATAACAAAAGGAGTAACAATCTTATGAAAGTCTTATTATATTTTGAAAATGAAAACCAAATTAAAAAATCTGGAATTGGCAGAGCTTTAAAACACCAAATCGCCGCTTTAACAAGCGCAGGAATTGAATACACTCTTGATCCAAAAGATGATTTTGATATTGCCCATATAAATACTTATTGGCCGGCATCAAAAAGAGTGTTAAAAAAATGTAAAAAAAGAGGAATACCTGTAATAGTTCATGGCCACTCTACCAAAGAAGACTTTAGAGATTCCTTTAAAGCGTGGAAACTAATGTCAATATGGTTTAATCCAAATCTAATGTGGTTTTATAAACATGCTGATTTTATCATTACTCCTACTGAATATTCTAAACGCTTAATTGACTCCTATAATTTAGGAACCGAAGTAATTTATGTAAGTAACGGAATTGCTCCTAAAGAATACGAATATGATGAAGAAAAAATAAAAGCCTTTAAAGAACATTTTCATGTCAAAGAAGGAGAAAAAGTTGTTATAGGTGTTGGATTCCCGTTTAATAGAAAGGGCTTAAAAGACTTCTTCGCGGTTGCAAAAAAAAGACCAAACATTAGATTCATCTGGTTTGGATATTTACAAAAGATATTAATATCAAGCGATATAAAACGTGCGATTAAGCATAGACCCGCGAATGTTGAAATGCCTGGTTATATTGATAATGCGATTATTAAAGGTGCTTATCGTTATGCTGAATGTTTATTCTTCCCATCTAAAGAAGAAACAGAAGGTATTGTGGTCTTAGAAGCCCTAGCATCATCTTGCCCAGTATTAATTAGAGATATTGGAGTATACGCTGATTGGCTAGAAGACGGAAGAGATTGCTATAAAGCTAAAAATAACGAAGAATTCCTGCAAAAACTGGATTATTTGATGAATAATGATAATTCTGAAGTAATTAAGAATGGTTACAAATTAGTGGAAGAAAGAACCTTAGAAGTAGTGGGACAACAACTTAAAAAAGCCTATGAAGAACTATTTCAAAAATTCAAGGATAAGAAATGATTAAATGTCGTAATTGTGGGGCCATTAATGAAGATAACGCTCTTAGATGTACTTCATGTGGTATAGAACTAAAATCATATAAAGCCTTATTTATAATATCAATAATCGCAGGAGCGGCATTTGTTTTGCTCTTATCTTTTGGCGTGCCAGCGATATTACATTCCTTTGATTTAAAAGCCGTGGCAGCAGGAGATCATGATATTGTATTCGCTAATATATTGCTGGTTCTTTCTATCATTGAATTAACTATCTCCCTTGCCTCATTAATCATTTCTATAATATTTCTTATTAAAGGACTAAGATTACGTAAAAAATATGAAGATACAAAGAATGAACATAAATGACAAACCTCATATTATCGATATGATGGAAACCTTCTATAATTCAGAAGCTGTTTTGACTAACGGATCAAGAGAAATATTTGAAAACGATATTAATGCTTGTCTAAGTGATTCTCCATACTTAGAGGGCTATACATTAAAAGAGGAAGATAAAATAATTGGGTATTTTATGCTGGCTAAATCTTTTTCTACAGAATATGGAAAACCTTGTATATGGGTAGAAGACATTTATCTAATCAAAGAATATCGTTATCAGGGACTATCTAAAGAAATGTTTAAGTTTATAGAAGATAAATATCCCAATCATCTATTAAGACTAGAAGCTGAAAAAAGCAACGAATCCGCGATTAAATCTTATAAAAAGAATGGTTTTGAAATCATGGATTATTTGGAGTTATATAAAAACAATAATGGAAACTAAACAATATAACCATTTAATAACAGAATCAAAAATTATAAGAGAAACAGTTTTTGTCCGCGAACAAGGATTTAAAGAAGAGTTTGATGATATAGACAATTCTTGTATTCATTTTGTTTGCTATCATGATGATAAAGCCATAGGAACTTGCCGTGTGCTATATAGTAAGGAACACAACGGCTATATGGTTGGTAGAGTCGCAGTAATAAAAGAATATCGCAAAATGGGTGTTGGTAAAGAGTTGATGAAAGCCGCGGAGAATTATCTACATTCAATTAATGTTAATAAGGTGTATGTATCCGCCCAAAAAAGAGCCATACCTTTTTATGAAACTATAGGCTATGCGCCAATAGGGGACTTCTATCTGGATGAACACTATCCTCATATTCTAATGTATAAGGATATTTAAAAAGCGATCAAAACCGATCGCTTTTTTTGAAAATAATAGGGTTTTGCAAGTTTTATTTCCTATTCGCACACTTTTCGGAAATAAGTTTGATGAATTCGTCCACACTAACGGTAATTTGTTCTTGCTTACCATATTCACGATAAGTAACCAAATTCTCAGATACTTCTTTATCGCCAATAACTAATTGATAAGGAATCTTTTGAACTTGGGCTTCTCTAATCTTATAACCAAGCTTTTCTTCACGATAGTCCGCTCTCGCTCTAATCTTATTGGCTTTTAATTTTGCTAATAGATTGTCGGAATATTCTTTATGGAAATTAAGATTAACAGGAAGAATAACTGCTTGAACAGGTGCTAACCAGGTTGGTAAGACACCTTTGGTTTCTTCTAATAAGAATGCGACAAATCTATCCAAGCTACCTAAGATAGCTCTATGGACTACAACTGGTCTAGATTTCTCTCCCTTTTCATCGATATAGCATAGATCAAATCTTTCTGGTAATTGATAATCTAATTGAATCGTTGACAAAGTGACATCATGACCAATCGCTGATTTAACTTGAACATCTAATTTTGGTCCATAGAAGGCTGCTTCACCAACGGCTTCATAATAATCAACACCGAGCTCTTTTAAGACTTCTCTTAATTGATTTTCGCTCTTTTCCCACAATTCGTCATTACCAAAATATTTTTCTACATCGTTAGGATCTCTTAAAGACAATCTAAATTTATAATTTTGGAATCCAAAGTCGTTATAGACATCAAGAATTAATTTAGTAACTTCTTTAAAGACTTCACCGATTTGATTTGGCATACAGAAGATATGTGAATCGTTTTGATAGAAAGCTCTAGTACGTTCAATACCGGTTAAAGCACCAGAGGCTTCAAATCTAAAGTCCGCGGCAATTTCAGCAATCCTTAGAGGTAGTTCCCTATATGAATGTAGTGTTGATCTATACATTACCATATGATGAGGACAATTCATTGGTCTTAAAACAAACGATTCATTATCAACATCCATTTTAGGGAACATATCATCTTTATAATGGTCCCAGTGACCTGAGGTTTTATATAATTCAACATTGCCTAAAGATGGGGTTAATACGTGTTGATAACCTAAATCGATTTCTTTATCGGTAATATAGTCTGACAACAATCTTCTAACGGTAAAACCGTTAGGTAACCACATTGGTAGGCCTCTACCAACTAGGTCATCAAACATAAATATACCTAGTTGCTTACCTAATTTTCTATGGTCTCTAGCCTTTCTATCTTCTAATACTTCAAGATAGGCTTTTAGCTCTTCTTCGCTGTTCCAGCAAGTACCATAAATTCTAGTTAAAACATCTTTTTTAGAGTCGCCTCTCCAATAAGCCCCTGCGACAGATAGTAATTTGAAATTCTTTAATACACCGGTAGAAATGACATGAGGACCTCTACAAACATCGACATATTCTCCTTGTTCATAGATACCGACTTCCTCATCCTCAATAGCGTCAATTAATTCTTGTTTATATTTATCGTTTTTAAATTTCTCTTTGGCTTCCGCTTTACTTAGTTTGTAATGGTTAATTGGAAGATTTTCTTTAACAATTTTTCTCATTTCGTTTTCGATTTTATCTAAATCTTCATTGCTAACCACGCCATTAACACCAAAGTCATAATAGAATCCTTCCTCGATAGCAGGGCCAACCCCACACATTGTGCCAGGATATAATCTTTGCATGGCTTGGGCCATCAAGTGAGCGCAACTATGATTAATAACTTCGAAAGCTTCTTTATCTTCAAATGTCACTAATATTAATTCGCTATCTTCTTCAATAGGTGTCTTTAAATCCACTAATTTGCCATTTAATTTACCCACGCAGCATTTCTTTAAAATACCTAATTCTTTAGCGACAGATAGCACTAATGTGCCCTTTTCAACTTCTTTAATGCTTCCGTCTAATAATTTTACTTTAAGCATAAACCTGCCCTCCTAATAAATAAAAAACGCCCCATAAAGGACGATATTAACCGCGGTACCACCTTAATTCTGAATTCTTCAGCGCTTTAATAATTCTTAACGTGAATCACACGGATTGCATTTCCTCAATCGTCTGGAAAGTGGTAACATCTAATCTCTTTTAATACTTGCACCAACCGTATCTTCTCTAGACAAGAGTTGTTAGATATCGTGTCTTTCGTTATCGACGTTATTTATCATATCTTTTTTGCTTTTTGCTTTCAACAAACATTTTTCTTATTGCTATAATAATGTGATTGGACACGTAATATTTCAATTATAATTGGACACGTTAAACTTCAGTAAAGTAATAAATAGAATTCCTCTTAAAAAACAATT
>CAJOOD010000058.1 GCA_905236085.1 uncultured Bacilli bacterium | reverse complement strand
CTAATAAGACATTCATATCAGAAGATAACCATTGATTATAAAATTGCGAGAACGCTTCTAAAAAATTGCCATTATTAGTGTCCATCCACGCTATCTCATCAATAAATATAAGTTTTTTCTTGTCTTTGTTCTTTAATATTAAATTATATAACAAGCGGAAAGCTTCAAACCAATCCTTTGGTTGCTTACTTATTGATGGATCATAAAATATTAGAGAACTATAAAAAGCATTTAATTGTTCTTGTGTTTTCTCTTTATCACTTTTTTCTTTATCTTCATTTATTTGTATACCTGAGTGTCGGAATGTAAAGCGATCCTTAAATACCATATCGACAAGATAAGTCTTACCAACTCTTCTACGGCCATATATAACCACAAATCGTTTCTCTTTTTTATCATAAGCTCTTTCTAATGCTTCTATTTCTTTTTTTCTTGAGACTATCATATAACCCCCTTCGGCAAAAAGTGGTAAAAAATATGAGTTTTTGCCATCGATACAATAATAATATCAAACTAGTTGAAATCATTCAATTATCTAACGGCAAAAAGTGGTAAAAAATATGAGTTTTTGCCGTTATTCTACTTATAGATGCTCCTATTAGAAGTTTTCCTAACCTATTTCATCTAGCGGCATTAAATATCTATTATTATTTATCAAAGGATATTGATTGCTAACAATATCAAAAACTAATATCAAAATATCTACCCCTTCTCATCTAAATTATGCGATAAATTATCAAATAGACACATCTACCATATGGGCTTTATCCTACTTTGAGAGGTAAAAATGATAAAAACTAGGTCTATACTATATAACTAAATATTTAGCATCTGAATAAATGATAAATTTGGCGGCGGTAACTCCCTTTTTATACCACTTACCGCCACCAAATCTATAAAATTTAAGTAGGAAAACGAGGTGGAATTATGCTTGTCGGTAGAGAAAAAGAATCACAAATATTATTAGATGCTTTAAATAGTGAAGAATCATCTTTTATAGCCATCTATGGTAGAAGAAGAGTTGGTAAAACGTTTTTAGTGGATAATGTCTTATCTAAATATTATGTATTTTCTACCACCGGTGTATATCCTAAAAACAAAAAAGCGGAATTGGACCAATTTATTGTATCGCTTAAAGAATCAGGTCTAAGTGTTTCAAAAAAAGATGAACCTAAAAATGGATTGATGCCTTTGAATTGCTAAAGAAAGTAATTATTAATAATAGAAACAAGAAAAAGGCTATTTTCCTAGACGAACTAGCGTGGCTTTCTTCTCCAAATACAGAATTCCTCAGCACATTAGGGGGTTTTGGAATGGATGGGCTTCTAAAAGAAAAGATATTCTATTAGTGGTATGTGCTTCCGCTGCATCATGGATGACTATAATATAATTCATAATAAAGGTGGACTTTATCAAAGATTAACACACCAAATTCATTTGCAGCCTTTCTCTTTATTAGATTGTGAAAAGATGTCAGAAAGCATGAATCTAAATTATGATAGATACGCAATAATAGAAGGGTATATGGTTTTAGGTGGTATACCATCTTATTGGGCCAAATTAGATAAGGGAAAAAGTATTTCACAAAATATAGACTCATTTTTCTCAGGATCTAATCCTATTTTTAATAATGAGTTTATATATTTATATTCATCTCTTTTTGAAAACCCTGCTCCATATATTAAAATAATATCCGCTCTTGGAAGACAAAAGAAATTAGTGATTAAATGGTCTTGATAATCTTAAAACAATCTTTAATGCACATATTCCCATGCGTGTAAAAAAAGTATTTATTAAACCATATTAATCAATTAAAATAAATACGAGCGAATTACCTTGCCTCTCTCACTATAAATATTCAAAGGTAAATTTATCGTTGAGGGGGGGTAATAATTTATTATTATATCTTCTTAGATCTGGGTCTAAAGGCTCAGATTATTTTTAACGGAGATATTATAAATGAGATCACCTTTTAAATTTGTTATTGGTTTAGGCCTTATAGCGTTTTCTCTTACTGCTTGTGGTACTTCTGGTGGTGATTCACCAGTCAATACCAGTAGTAGTGAAACCACACAAATTAATACCAGTAGTAGTGGAGGCTCAGACACCAATGCTTATACAGTCACTTGGAAAAACTATGATGGCTCAGTATTAGAAATAGATAATAATGTTGCTTATGGCACCATGCCATCATATGATGGAGCAACTCCAACAAGAGAACCAAATCAGCAATATAGTTATGCTTTTGATAAATGGTCACCAACTTTAAGCGTGGTAGTAAGCGATATCACATATACCGCGACTTATATTGAAACATTAATCGCAAGTAAAATCATATTCGATTTAGATGGTGGAACAACTACATCATCAACTAATCCAATATATGTCACATCCATCAAATCAGAAGACTTCTTCTTTAATGTAACTAAAGATAATTATAACTTTAGAGGTTGGTCATATAACGGACAAAAGATATTTGATCAAAAAGGTAATCTCTTATTTAATCCCGTTATGGTGGAATCCATGACATTTAAAGCCATGTTTGCTCAAGATGCTTATTTAACAATTGTTTCTAATATGAATGATGCAGGGACAATAACTGGTGAAGGTACATATGCCTACAACACCTATGTTGATGTCAGCGTTACTACTAATCGTGGATATGTCTTTGTAGGTTGGTATGATTATTCTTCTGGAGCGTTGTTATCCAATCAAGAAACATATAAATACATGATGTGGAGTGAAGATATCACTCTTGAAGCAAGATTTAAATATGATACATATACCATGAGCGTTAAATCTGCTCATCCATTATTAGGCTCTGTCATGATTAAGGGAGATTACAATTATATTCAAGAATCCTCAAGAGAATTTAATTATCTAAGCAGCGTTACAATTTCTGCATATACTAAAACTGATGAATATCGATTCCTAGGCTGGTTCAATGAAAGTGGTGAATTAGTAGAAACAAATGCGGTCTACTCATTTGTTATGCCATATAATGACTATAATCTATTCGCCAGATGGGACGCTCCTAGCTTTAATGTCAATATCACTAAAAACCACGAAAATGGTGGTATTGTGACTGGAAGTGGTCCATATGAATATAATTCGCTTGTCACAGTAACCACAACTACAAACGAAGGGTATACATTTGATGGCATTTATCAAAATGATGCCAAAGTTAGCGATGATACATATATATTTTATATGCCATTTGAATCAGTTAATTTACTAATTAAATGGAATGTCATCACCTACACAATCACATACAATCTCAATGGTGGCACTAACTCATCATCTAATCCATCAACCTATAATGTCGAATCTTCAACAATAACTTTGCGTAATCCATCTAAAACTGGATATACCTTTACTGGTTGGACCACTAGTGATGGTTCATCAATCACCTCAATCCCAACTGGTAGCACAGGTGAT
>CAJOOD010000057.1 GCA_905236085.1 uncultured Bacilli bacterium | reverse complement strand
TGGTGAATATGTTATTTTAAGTGAAAAAAATAGCGTGATCCACGCAATGAGTAAATATGTAAGTGGAAATAACATTAAATCCAATGTAGTAACTATTGATGACAACTCTATCCTAAATGGGACATTTGAAATATATACATTAGGTGGAACAACCGGAGCTTGGACCTTACAAGATAGCGACAATAAATATATTTACGCCGCAGGCGGAAATTCTAATAAGAATTATTTAAAATCCCAAAATGGAGCCACAGGTGCTGAATGGAAAATATCTTTTGATAATGGCGATGCGGTTATTACATGTACCAACGGGGCAAATAGAAATGTTATTAGGAAAAATGATGGCGATGATTTGTTTTCTTGCTATGCAAGCGGTCAAACAGCGGTCCAATTATATAAAGTAAGTAGAGTTAGCTTTGATGATACAGAGGATAATAATTCCTTAGCGTTAACCTTCTCACACAAATTATTAACATTGATTGGTAATGATGTATGTTCAGTAAACGGAAACACCGTGTATAGCGATTTACAAACCGCCTGGACCGGTCTTATGTCTCAATATAATTCCTTATCCGAGGACGGTAAGAATATGCTTAGATACGCCACCGCGGATGAAAACGGAGACACCATACAAAAAGCTGTTTCCTTGTATGATTATATTGTTCTTAAATATGAATTCGATGATACATTAAAAAGAAATCCAACTAGCGGAAACAGTAATATAACAAATTTAGTTATAGATAATAATGTTCAATCTATGCCGACAATTATCATATTATCTACAATTATTTTATCCATTGCTTTTGCAATCATTATTAAAAGAAAAAGAAGCAAAATAGATTAAAATATCTGATTTTTGCGGATTTTATAAAGAAATTGCCTTAATTATTCCTGGCCCTTCTTTATAGGCTATGAATTGAATTTTACTATCATATAATCCTGGAGTGCCTTCTTTAATTAGATGTGGTTTTCTGATATTTAAATATTTGTCTTTGTCCTCTAGAAAAACAGTAAAACGATCAACGTCAATTCTTAAATCCAATAGGCTATCATTGTTTGCGTAATAAGGGAAAGCAAGCGTTCCACCCATTTCGTTTTTCTCTTCACTGATTTGGAAATAATTATAGTCGCTTTCTTGCAGTCTTAAGAATATCAAATTAGATTTGTTGTCCTTATCTAAGGGTATTAACTCTTGAACTTCAATTCTTTTGTTCTTAAATAATATTCCGTATATTGTTTCATTAAGATCGATATTGCTTAAAGAAGTTATCACAATACCTTTAGGACTAACTATTGTGCCCATATTAATAGTGTTATTAGAAACTATCTTTACAAAGCCCGTATAATTATCGTTATCTTGTATATTTAATACATGGCAATCTCCAAAATATTCTTTAAATGGATGGGCTTTTTGCAGCGATTTCATATTAATATTTTCATTTAAGAAGGTGTTAGATTGATTATTTTTGATGAAGTTATCAATGTTATCAAAATAATATTCCTTCATATATTTCTTATAATTTTCTAATAGATCTTTATTATTAGTGAGAGAAAGATATTTCAACAAATTATTAATGGAAGAGGTAAAAGATTTATACAATCTTGTATCTTTTGCAAAAGCATAAGAAAGCATACTCCCATTGTGCTTTGTTTTGATTATTAATTGCTTATGGTTGATATTGGTTATCCCTTTAGCGTAGAAGACTGGAATAGTATTATTAGTAAAGGCGTAATTAAACAATAAAGTCTTCTCCTCTTTACTATAATAATCTTCTCCATATATTTCATAGACCAAATCCATTAAGAACATTATCTTTTCTTTTGAATGTATTCTATCTACTTCTAATAGCATGGCTCCAAGATTAAATTGCAATTCTAAAAGCAAAGATTTTATCATCTCTTTCCCCCTTAATTGATATTTGCTCACTAAAGAAGAAGGAAATGTAATCGCAACAAAAGTAAAAGCATTCACAATTGAGTTCATGGTTTTCTTATGAATGCTTTTTATTTCCATATAATTTAAAAACTTCGCAAAAAGACCGTTAATTTATTATTTTCTGCCCGCTAATTTGTCAAGAATGTCGTTAAAAGAATCACCAGCTATTTTCTCTTCTTTCTTTCCACCCTTACCATCAGGAGTTGGATTTTCGTTTAATAAAGCACGAAGTTCACTTGATGGATAACCGGCCCTAAATAATCTCTTCCTTAATGAGAAGAAACTAAAATCTTCTTTAAGTTTTGGATATTCCGCTGGTGGGTAATCAACAAAAGCTTTGTATCTAGATACATCTGGTAAGAAAGAAACATATGGTCTTTCTCTGCTGATAAGAATTAATGCTTCAGCGCCAGCCTTATCTGGATGTTCGCGACTATCTACTTTCTTAAAGGATGATAATTTTTGATAAGAAATAAGAGGAGCATTATCATCAATATTACCAGTCATTTTCATCACTTGCTTAATTAATTCATCTTCTTTAGTGGATAGATAAATCCAGTTCAAGCAGTTGGTCTTAATAGTTTCGGCATCTTTATTATAAACGGCTTTTAATTGGTTATTAGATTGAACAACTAAATAGAATCTAATATTTCTGCTTCTCGCCGCAGTGATCATGGTTTGCATATTATCAATACGCGGGAAGTTAGCAAATTCATCTAATACAAAATTAAGTCTATTAGGTAATGCCTGGCCAGGTAATGCAGCCGAATCACGTATCATGAGAGTATATAATTGTCTAACAAATGTCGCTGCGAAGAAGTGGTATTTAGTATTTTCATCAGGAGTGATTAAATAGACAACATGTTTCTCGTTTGGTTTAGCAAAATCGTGCAAATTAAAGGTAGTATTAGAAGAAAGAGCCATTAATTGCGTAGATTTTGTAAAAGCATCAAACCCGGTTGTGGTGTTAGATTTAATACCATCTAGTGTCAATTTAGCGCTCATGGATAATGTTGGAGATAGATTAGCGTGAAGCGATGTACCCTCTTCTAATTTATTTGCAATTTCCGTCCCAAGTGATTCATAGGAAGTTTCGTGTTCCCCTCCACGAGCAACGATGTGATTAATC
Organism: uncultured Bacilli bacterium; assembly: GCA_905236085.1. Classification (GTDB taxonomy): domain Bacteria; phylum Bacillota_I; class Bacilli_A; order RFN20; family CAG-826; genus CAJOOD01. The sequence continues at coordinate 3,145 of CAJOOD010000057.1, read as the reverse complement.
ATACCAGCCATACTTGCCGGATTACATTCATCAGGATTTTTAGAAAGTCTTAGCATAAGTTCACTTAGACCATTAGCTAATTGAATAGAACTTAACGGCCAGAACATATCTTTGGATGTTGCTTTCATATCACTGAATAATGTTTCCACAAAATCCATCATATCACTCTTAGCCTCATCAACTTTTCCAGCGTGGAACGATTTATAAGATTCGGCGAAAGGATTCCATGAATCAGATTTTTCCATGTCTCTTAAATTAATGACATTAATCTTATATCCTTGTGATTTTAAATAGCCTGAACTCTTTTCAAATAATTCACCTTTTGGATCAGAAATTACCATATTTTCCCCTGCAAATCCCAAGGTAAATATGGTTGGAAGGATTAAAACTCTAGTTTTCATAGAGCCAGTAGAACCTAAAATTAATGTATGATAATCAGCATTATCTACCCATGCACTTTTAGCGTCACTAATAAAAGGCATACCACCTTTATTTGGTCCAGCGACAGGTTGACTATAATTAATATGACTTAAGACTTTTTTGATTTCTTTTTCGTCCGCAAATCTATTTTCAAATCCTGTTTCATCTATATAACGACGGTAACGATATTTATCCATATATTACTCCCCCAACAAACCTAAGCGGTAAGTTTTTTTCTTGATTTTGAATGCCTCAATCCAATCTTGTCCACGGAAATATTTATCGATATCATCAGCGGTAAGAGTGGTGGAGAAATTCTCTTCTTCCTTGCATTTAATATAAACAAGTTCTTGGGCGATTAAGCGTAATGTCTCATATGATTCATTCCCAGGAATTGATAATATATCTCCAAGATGTTCAATTAATAATTTATTGGCTTTATCATCTACTTGGAAACCTAAAGAAGATAACTTTTCTTTTAATATTCTTTCTGCCCCTTCTGCATTATCTAAAACAATTCTTACTTTTTCTAATCTTGCATAAGCAGCAATATTATTAAAAGCTTTTCTAGTTAGATTGGAATTATTAGCTCTATCGATAAATACCGCGACAGTAATATCATCTAAAGCGGCCATAAATTCTAAGAAGGCCCTAAATTTCATAGAACCGGTTTCTTCTAATGTTACCCATTCGGTAATATCAATGCCTAACACACCCTCAAATGGGCGACCATAGGCAGATAATTCATGGGCCACTATATCGTATAGAGTGTTTAACGATTCAAATTTAGGATCCTCTTTTTTAGAATAAGCTAGATTATATAAGAAATAACGTTGAGAACCGACAAAATTTTGTAAATCAATTTCCTCTAATACATCACCGATATTTTCCACGATGGAATCAAGAGGAAAACCGTTTTGAGTTTCAAAATAATAATTAGGTAAAACAACTTGAAAGCCTTCACCTTTTCTTTTAGATACTAATATCCACTCATTAATCATCTTGGCTAATTCTTCATAGCCTGGTTTATTAAATTTTTCTAATACATCCAACATAATTATTCCACCTTACCAGTCTTATTGCCTTGGATGACTTTATCACATAAACCCATAGCGATAGCTTCATCTGGATCTAAGAAATTATCCAATTCACATGCATTATGTATTTCTTCTAAGGAGACATTCGCGTTTCTTTGCATGACTCTTTCTAATTTGTTTCTGGTGTTGGTTAATTCTTTAGCCATCGCCGCCATATCGGACTGCTTAATCCCAGCGCCGCCATTAATGTTATTCCATGGTTGGTGAATCATTAATTGAGAATTGGCTAAGATATATCTATGTCCTTTTTCTCCTGCGGTAGCAATAACCGCACCCATTGAGGCCGCTAGACCAACAACTACGGTATATACTGGAGCGTGCACCAAATCCATATTATCAACAATCATCAAACCGTCAGAGACATTACCACCAGGAGAATTGATATATAAATAGATAGGCTCGTCTGGATCATCTTGATCAAATTTTCTTAATAAAAGCATGACTCTTAAGGCCATTTCAGCGTTAACTTCGCCATAAATTAAAATATTTCTTTCGTTCTCAAATTGGGCGATTAAATCGTTCATCGCGGTTGTTCTTTCTTTTTCCATAGGACCTCCGGTTTAAAATAATATTTCAAACAAACTACAATTATTATCTCACACTGTATTAAATTGTCTAACAAATTAATAAGTTATATAATTTATATTGCTATGAGAGTATTTGACGATGATTTACAGCCCCAACCATATTTAACACTTCAATATAAAGCCTATTTATTTAGAATTGAAAGATATCTTCTTAGAAAACACGAATCTTTATTAGAAGCGTTTGAAATCCTTTTTCAATATGTGATGATAATTTCCACGAAGGATAAGAAATATGGATGCTTTGATAATGATGTTATAAGAGAATTACCATACGAACACGGACACATTCTTGCAGAAGTGAATAAATTCTTAAAAAAAGATGCGATTAAAGTAGATTTTTCTATTTTAGAAAACATAGATGAAAAAGATATAGATAGATTCGCAGAATTATTAGACTTATCAATTAAAGACGTACATAAACGCTTTGTTAAAGAATTTGTAGACCTCATGATTTATTCTGGGGATGATGTGTCGGTTTTATACAATTTCTATAAATTTGTATTATATGCTGGTCTATATTTATTAACTTGTAATTTTGCTATTCATGCTTATGAAGTTGCTTTTCGTGAAACAGTTAAAAGAATATTTCTGGAACCAGTGGAGCATGAATTCTTCGAAAGAATTGAAACAGCGAGAAAACAAGATGAATTATATCTATTGTTCGAACATTCCGGCTATGATCCTAAAGAAGTTTTTATATATAGTGACCAATTCTTAAATAAAGATATCGATCTCAATATACAATATAAAATTGGAAATAAAATAGATTTTGAAAAAGATTTAAAGCCCCAAGAAACAAACGCTTTTGCAAATATGACCAATGAATATAACAACATGTATATTGAAGGAAGAAACTTCCTTATAGAAACAGAATTTTCTAGCAAAGAAGAACTAATTGAAAAATTAGAAAAACGTTGCAACGAAACCAATAGCGAAGCCTTGCTTTCTCTTTTGTCTAGATTTAATAACCTAACATATGAACAATTAATCTACATTAAAAAGATGATAAAGGGAGAAAAATAATATGTATCAACCAAAGCC
>CAJOOD010000056.1 GCA_905236085.1 uncultured Bacilli bacterium | reverse complement strand
ATAGCGGTTATATTTCCTGATTCTACAGTAATAGAATCGTTGCCTTTAAATGCATGATTATAGGCCGTGACATTAATGGTGGCATTTTTTAAATCTAAATCATCTTTACTATGAATTCCGTTATTGTAATTACCAGTAACATTAAGTGTTCCATTACCTTTAATCTTTAAATCACAAGCCGCATATATAGCGCCTTCGCCTTGTGCATCATCATCACTCGTTTTAGCGCTTCTATTATCAATAATCGTGTTAGAAGTCCCCTTTTTTGCGGAAATTTCTACTTTATTAGCGGCGTTAACAAAGATTGGTGAATTGCTATCATAGGTGATACTAACACCATTTAAGTTGATATCAACTTCATCATCTTCACCAGCATCAACAATTATTTGTCCGTTAGATAATGTTCCAGATAAATCATATGTTCCCGCGGAGGTAATGGTATAAATGTTTCCATTTTTCTCAAAGCTTCCATCACTAGTAACGATAGCGAAATCATCATTACTATTTTCACTAGATGATGAGGATGAACTATTAGATGATTCTGAAGATGAGTTGCTACTTGATTCTGAAGAAGCTTCGCTGCTGGATTCAGAGGAAGATTCACTATTTGACTCAGTTGATGACTCATCGCTAGATTCATTTATTTCTTCACTTGTGGAAGATTGAATCCCGCTATTAGAGCTTGTTTCACTATTTAATGACGAGGAATTATTATTTTCACTTGGATTGTTACATGCGACGATTAGCGTTGTCGCGGCTAATAAGGTCAATATTTTTGATACTCTTTTCATAAATCGCTTACCTTCTTTCATTTAAATTATAAGTACTAAACCTTAAATCTAACTTAATTGTTTGTTTCATTTAGTTTTTTATAATTTGGAATTAAATCAACGCTTAAATTGATGGATCTAAATACGATTTTAATATAATCGTAAAAAGGACCTTTTACTTTCTTAGATAGACTAATCATATAGATAAGATTTACATCTTTAACCGTTAATAATAAATCATAAAATTTAGTAATTTCGTTTTCCGCTTTGGCATATTCAAAATTAATAAATATCTTTTTAATTAATCTGCATTGATCATTAACATAATACTTAAATTTACTTTTTCCTATGCGCGAGAGCAATCCCCTATCATGTATACCTTTACTATATAAATAACATAAATATCTATCCTTCGTTTTAGCGTTATTCTCTAACGCATCAAAAATTTGCTTATCTAACAATCCTATTATGTTCTTATAATTGATATCAGGTAATTCTGATAAATATTCATCTTGATTTAGAAAATATCTCGGCAAAACTTCCTTTATTTCTTGCAAATATTCACGATAAGTCCTTATCGTTGTGTCATATTGATTTTGTAATCCTAACATCTTATAGGCAAAATCATATCTAATAATAATGGCAAGCATGATATAAGAGATTTGATTAAAATTTTCTAATTCATCTAATCCGTGCATTCCATATTCTTTTAAATCTTTATATGTGTGTATTTCTAAGTCAGTAAATTTATTTTCAATAGAGACATAATCTTTAAAATCGATATATCGGTTTAATTCTTCTTCATCTAATTCTTCTAAGAATAGCATCTCTTTAGAAATAAGATAAATATCAGAGGACTGGTATTGAGATACATATTTAAATCCAACAAGTTTGCGAGCCTTTTTTATAAGGTGTTTGGTTAATGATTTAATATAGAAATAAGTAATTGTATCTCTATGTTCATAGAAGAATTTTTCATCTAGAAGAATTAAGTCAGCAAAAGTGTTTATGCCAAGAGAAGTGAATTTCTCCTTGGTTGAATCACTATAAGATGTGATGTCGTTAATATAATAATCTTTTAAAGTGTCATAATAAAATTTAAGATATTCGCTATACCAATGATAGAGGTTATATCCTTTAACGCTTATTCTTTTAGTTTTAATTTCATTTTTCTTTTTCTTCATCGTGTTGATTAATAATGGCGCAAAAGTTAATTATTTTCTTCGTTTTTATGAGGTTTTAGTGATTTTTAGATTAAGCCATATCACTAATGTGGCTTGTGAAGGAACACCTAGGATAAATATTGGCCATAAATTATAATCTAGTTTGCTTACATATATTGCGGTGAGTAGACCCCAAACAAATACTGACCAAGCGACGAAATACAATAATCGATAACGGAAATATAATTTATTAAATAAGACCACAACAAAGGCATTGACAGGTACAGCCCAAATAAATGATTGCCATAAGGTAGGAATATTATCTCTTATTAATGAGAAGACAAAAATAATTGTCGCTATGGCCCAAACTATTGATGATACTAAAGCAATAATAGTTACTTTATTAGAAATAGATAGTCTAGAATCTTCTTTAATATATTGAGAATTTTCTTCGTGAGTTAAAAAATCTATTGTCACTCCATAATATTCACAAAGATTATACAAGACTTCTACATCAGGAAGAGTGTCACCATTCTCCCATTTTGAAACAGCGCGATCTGTATAATTAAATTTCTCTGCGAGTTCAAGCTGAGTAAGTCCGTGTCTTTTCCTTAAATCCGCTAAATTTTTTCCAATAATTTTTCTTAAATCTTCCATAATTTTTAAAATATGACTAAATGATGATAATGTCCATAGAAAAATATATTTTTCTCTTTTTAGGAGAGTTTATTTTTTGACTCTATTTTTAATACTTTTATCAATTCAGTGAATTATTTTTTCGCATGTTAAATAATTTATGCGCAATGAAAAAGAGCAAAGAAAAGAAAAATCCGGCTGAAAAGAAAAAAACAGCCTTCATCTATTCAGGAATTGTTATTGGAGCACTGCTACTAGGAACAGGGATTGGTGTCACAATTAAACTTACCACCTCCCAAGCCGAAGTGGATTATACCGGCTTTAATCCAAGTGCTTATCAAGACGATGCTTCTAAGTTATTAAACGAATTCCAAAAGAATCCAAAGCAAGATTTTTCGGAATCAGAACTAGTAAACATCGGCTTAGAGAAATATCGGCAATGTGAAAATTCTTATTCTATTGGTGTCGGAGCGGCGGAAACAATTGTTAACCAAACTATTAGGAATGCCCAAATCAAAGTTGGTAATCAATATTTTGAAGAATCATTATCTCGGTCGAGTATGGTATCAATTGCTACAAGAGTAAAGCAAGATGGAATTGGTAATGGCGACTTGCTATATAAAGGAAAAGCCAGTGATACCGAAATAGGTGAATACCCAAGTGAAGCGACATATTACACGTCAGATGGATATAAAGAAAACTGGGGTAAGACATTAGATGAGATGTTCATATACATTATATCTGATGCTTCGGTTAACCAAGAGAATTGCTCTAAAGAAATACTTGAAAATGGCAATATCAAAATAACCTTAGATATGAATGTTGATATCGCCTCGTATTATTACAAAATACAGATGAAAAGTATGTCAAATCTCAGCGGATTACCAGTATTTGAATATCTAAGACATACATATGTGTTTACTAGCGATATGACTCTATTATATTCCCATGCGAATGAGAAATATCAAGCTAAGATGGCAGGCATCGCGGCTAATATACATAACGATATTAAATATTATTATCACGCGAATGAGAAAATAAACATTCCTCAATTAAATGAACAAATCAATTATTCGATAGAAGGAGAAATAGACTATGAATAAGAAGAAAATTAAAAAGATAGGATTAAGATCAATTATAGGAGTATTGACCTTTGGAGTGGCTGCGGTAGGCGCCTATATGGTAACTCCAAGCAAGGTTAGATCAGGATTATTTAATGGAAATGAAATTAATAATGACGGTGTGGAAGAAGAAGTTAATCACTTTGCTGAATTTGTTAATCAATTTAGCATTGATACCGGGATTACTGATACAGGAGAAAATACAGGAGAAAAAGAATATTACGGACTAGATGTAGAATTTGAAAATTTCTCCGTCTCATTTACCGCGGGTGAAACAGAAAATGCCATCTCATTATTAAATGATACGACTCATAAGAGCGGACTCCAATTTTTAATGAGAGGCTTAAAAGACATCAATTTTGTTCTTAATGCTGATATAGACTATAACAACAGATTTTTACCTGTTAATGTCTCTTACGTTAATAGCGGTTTATATTTTGGTTTAAAAGACTTAAGAATTAAAGCCACATCTTCTACTTTAGATGAATTAATTTATCAAGATGAAGATAATCCAGGTCTCATCTATAAATTATTTATGGAAGCTATAGATTTGGATGTTGAATATTTAATCGATGATATATTTAACGGAGTAGTTGATAGTTTGTTTGGCATGATTGATTTATCTAGCATGTCTAATTTCTCATTAGAAAGTATTTCTGATGACCAAGAAGGTATTGGACTAGATGTTGTAGAAAATCAATTAACAACAGGTGATTGGAAATTTGATCTCACTGTACAAATCAATAGCAAAGACGCTGAAACAGGAGAAATGGATAATAAGAATATTGCTCTTAGCATCGTAGTCAGTGAAGATTATCGTTTAAAATATATCGATTTAGGAACGATTGATTTAGGTAGCGTTGTAATTAAAGGCGCGCTTAAAATTGATGCCTTATCTACCATTAAGGATGGATTTAAAGTCTACGCTCCAGATGATGATAATGAAAACAATAAATATTACAATTCGGAATACACTTATGTTGAAGTTATCAGCTATAAAGGTTGGCTAGAAAAATTAGCTAATTTCTTAGGCGAAGATAATCAAAAAATTGGCGTGGAATTTACCTTTGATTTAGACAGCATTAGCGATGACTCCACATTAGAAATCGGCGCAATTTCCGGCTCAATTAACGCTGATTTTTCCGAATTATTAGATTTCTCTGATTATAGATTTAGTGATTATGATCCTGATTATGAAGAGGAAGATAATCATGATGAAGAACATGATGAATGGGAAGAAAATTCAGATAATAGTTCCGAAGATAGTTCTGAAAATAAAGGTTTGCATAGAGGCAAAATTATCGCTGATGATATCAAAAGTGCAGTCGAATTAGGCATTGAACTTAAAGTTGTTGGTCAAGATGAAAATGAATACGCCAACATGATTATCAAATATGATGATGGTCAAGGCTATATCAATATCAATGAATCCGAAGATGATAACGGGGATATATCTTCTGTTTTAAAAGCCAAGATCGATAATGCAACGATGAACTGGATATTAGAAGAATTACCTGCGATGTTTTCTACAATGGGTGGCGAAGGAACAGATACTGAGGCCGTATCTTCCTTATTCTCATTTATTACTGATTCAACTTTAGTTTCCGGTATTAAGAAAGGCGATTATTCTGTTATTCTTGATATGATTAGTGAATTTAGTAACGATAATTCATCAATTAATATTGGATTAAGTTTAGATTCATTAGGATTAGGTAGTGATTCTTCAGTCACATTAAAACTTAATTCTTCCACTGGCCAAGATGATAGGGTTCTTAATTTAGATATTTCTAATGTAGAATTAGGCTCTTTTGCTTTAAATGCTAGTGTCCACACTGAACCATATAAACAAATCACCATCGGTGAAGAAAGCACATATGATTCCTTATCTTACTTGCCCACTATTGTTGATCAAGTCAGTGGCATATTAGATAGCAAACAAGCTGGCTTCAGCATTGAAGGTAGCTTATTAGATTCTAATAATTTAGGAATTAAATTAGACGGACAAGGTCAATTCGATTACGGGGAAAGATATGGCTTTGGCGATTTAAGCATCGAGCAATATAAATACAAAGCGAATGAAGTATGGTATACCCATCAAATTTCATTAGATGTTAGAAATGAAGCCAATACCACTACACCAAATAATGTTTATTTCATCTATGGTGAACCTGATAATGATGATAAAAACATCAAAGGAAAAGTCACCATTGATTCTATCTTAGATATGGTTGATGTAGTTAAGACCTTTATCAGTGATAATAAAGACAATGAAAAATATACCAAATTTATCGAACCTATCATGTCTATGGCAGGGGCTGGTAAATTAGCAGACATCATTTCTAGCAAAGACTATTTTAGATTATTAAAGAATGACCTCGTTAAGAGCGCTCATAAGGATGGACAAAATCTCAATCTCGTTATCGGCGGTTCCTTGTTTGAAATGGAAAGTGATATCACTATTCGTGTTACATTAAGCGAAGAAGATAAATTAGAATCTGTTGAGATTATTAACTTAGTAATTTCTGGAAAAACCCTCAATTTAAAGGTTTCTTTACAAGATTTTGATTCAAGTAGAGTTTCTCCAATTGATAGAACAGGCTCCTTCATGGACTTATCTTCTATCTCCTTATTATTAGAATTTGGTTTAAATACAACGAAGAATAATTATTATCATTTAACCGCGGATATAGACTTATCTGCAGTAGGTGGAATTATCAATTTAGACTTCACTATAGATGTTAAGATTGTAGTCGATGGCGAATATGTTAAGATTTATGGCGTTATCGCTGATGCTAAATTATCTTCTTTGTTCCAAGATTATGGTATTACTGCCAAATCAGTGAAGTCAGAATTTACATTTGAAACCTATAGTGAAAATGATAGCAATAAGGATAATGGTATTGGAGGCTATTTCCACTTCAAGACCACAGTCGTCCGTGTCTTAACTGGTAGAACAGAAATTAGACACTTTAAGACTACCAGCCAAAATCTATTAGATGGCGATAATTTATTGACCTATTTATTAGAAGACTTCTTATATGTTAAGAGCTCAATCATAGATTCAATTGGTGGTTTATCATTATCAAGCGATGAAGAAAAAGAAGCTGGAAACTTCACTAATTTATTCACCGATACTGGATTCAAATATGATGAAAGTGCAAAGAGATGGGATATCGGATTAAATTTAGATGAATTAACCGGTATAGAAGCCTTACAAGAACTTGAATTAAGCTTATACGCTGATTCAAATAATAGATTCACTAGACTCAAAGCTCAATTAAATATCAAAGCCTTATTTGTGACATTGAATGTTGTCGCGGATATCAAATTGGAAAGCACTGATCCTAACGCAAGTGATTGGGATACTTCTACTGAAGCAGCCTTCACCGCGATAAATAACGTCTACTTCTCTAGTAATTATCTTAATAAACCAAATAAATATTTAAGTAAATAAGACAATTATAAAAATTGTGGGTATTCGAGCGAATATCCACTTTTTTATTGCAAAAATTCATTATTTTATAAATTATTCATTGATATGCATCGCACACGAATAAGCGGTAGCTAGAGCGATTTGTAAATTAAATCCTCCTGTAAAGGCATCAACATCTAATACCTCACCGATGAAATATAAACCTTTAACCAATTTAGATTCCATACTCTTTTGATTGACTTCATTTACAGATATTCCTCCACTAGTTATGATACCTTTTGATATATCATCTAGGCCGAGATAGGTGAGATGGAAATGTTTTAGATTTTTAATTAATTCATTTCTATCATTTTTGGTAAACGAATTTAAGATTTTAGAAGTATTTATATTGCTATTCTTAACAAAGAAATCCAATATCTCATAAGGTAACAATGTTTTTAATAAATAATTAACATTTTCGTTTGGCTTAGATGATATTTCTCTTAATAGGCGATTATTTAATTTTTCTTCATCTAAGGCTGGTTTAAAATCTAGTTCTAATTCTACATCCCCTAAGCGATTAATTAATGAAGATAATGTTAAAGCAATTGGGCCAGTAATAGCGTTAGGCTTATCCAAGAATTCTAGATCTCCAAATATATTTTTATTAAATGAGGCGCTTTTTGCGGTCAAAGAGACGTTTTTCAGCGTTAAATTAACCATATCATGATTAATGGTTTCTTTAATTCTAATCGGACATAAAGCGCTGAGAGGATTGATAATTGTATGATTAAATTTTTTAGCAAATTTATATCCATCACCATTTGATCCAGTTAAGGGATAGGATTTGCCACCTGTGGCTATAACGACTTTATCCGCGATGAATTCATCATCTTTGGTTTTAATTATGAATTTATCATTTTCTTTTTTGATATCGGTTACTTTTTGATTATATAAAATCTCAACATTATTCTTTTTACATTCTCTAAGTAGAGTATTAATAATATCGCTTGATTTATCGCTAAGCGGAAATACTCTATTGCCTCTTTCAGTTTTTAAAGGACAATTATGATTATTAAACCAATTAATCGTATCACTTGGAGCGAAATTATTAATCGAGGAATATAGGAATTTAGGATTTCTAACCACATTTTTAATCACATCATCAGGAGAACAATTATTGGTAATATTGCATCTACCTTTACCAGTTATCGCTAATTTTTTACCCGCTTTGGAGTTAGATTCTAAAAGGGCAACTTCATTTCCATAAGCTGCGGCATTAAGTGAGAAAAATAATCCAGAGGCACCTGCGCCGATACAAATAATTTTCATAACAATTAATATTTTAAACCTTATCTTGCATAATTAGTCAATAAGACTAAAATATTAATGCGCAAAGGGAGCACAAGTTAATTATGAAACATTTGTTATTTGCAGTATTTGAAAACAGTGATGCCGCAAGAGAAGTAATCCACAAATTAGCGGAATCTGGCTTTAACGGCACTGTTTTAGCCTCTACTTCATTAAGACATATCTGGCATTCTTTAGATGAAAATGAGACATTTATCACTTTAAGACATTTAGAAAAGATGCAATTTGAAGATAACACCACTTTCTATACTCTTTTAGAAGAAAAAGAATTAGAAGAAGCATTAGAAATCATCAGAAAACATACTGATCATTTTAAGAAAGTTAAAGGCGGTATGTTTGTCCTTCCTGTTGAAAGATATGAAGGTTCATTTTAATAAGCTATGAACGCATTACTTTGTATCGCTCTAGCCTTAGTGGTTGGGCTTCTTTCTACCAGATTGATGAAGTTGGTCAATCTTCCTAATGTTACCGGTTTTTTGGTTGCCGGGATAGTTTTTGGTCCATATGTCTTAGGCAAATTCATGGGCTGGTCTTTAAGCGATGAAAATTCTTTAAATTCTTCGATGATGAACATCTTATCTAATATCGCTTTAGGATTTATTGCCTTTTCTATCGGTTCTAGTTTTAAATTATCAGCCTTAAGACAGGTTGGTAAGAGTGTTTTAGTAATTACGGTATTTGAAGCTTTAGGAGGAGCAATATTTGTTATCGGCGCTTTATTCTTAGCTAAATTATTTATCCCCCAAATCCCTATTGAAATAATATTAACTTTAGGGGCTATAGCTTGTGCGACCGCTCCAGCGGCCACCTTAATGGTGGTTAAGCAATATAAAGCTAGAGGACCAGTGGTATCAACATTATTACCAGTTGTAGCCTTTGATGATGCAGTGGCCTTGATTGCTTTTTCTATTTTATTTTCTATTTCTAAAGCCATGGCTAAAGGAGACGCTCCTAATGTGATGGACTTATTAGTTTGGCCATTATTGTCAGTCGTTGGCAGTATCTTATTAGGTTCATTATTAGGCTTCTTGGTTTCGTTAAGTTGCCATTTATTTAAATCTAGATCTAATAGAATCATTATGTGTATCGCGGCAATATTTATCTGTGTTGGTGTATCTATCATTGATTTTAAAACATTAATTGGAATTGATTTATCATTCTCGGGATTATTATCTTGTATGATGATTGGAGCGTTGATTGTTAATTTAAGAAAAGATTCCGACCGAATATTTGAAAGAATGGAAATGATTACTCCAACCATCTTCATGCTATTCTTTGTTATATCAGGTGCTTCATTAAATATCACCATCTTTGCGGATAGGAATGCTTTAATAGTTTTATCTATCGCTTTAATCTATCTAATCTTTAGAGCAGCAGGCAAATGGACAGGCGCATTTACTTCAGCGAAAATGGTTAAAGCTGATAAAAATGTGCAAAAATATCTAGGATTTGCATTAATTCCTCAAGCAGGTGTGGCAATTGGCTTAGCTTCTACCGCCTCTACTACATTAGTCCACGAAGGACAATTAATGGTGGATTCTTTAGGTAATCTAACAACGACTGGAGAACAATTGGTTACCTTTGGTGGCATGATATTAGCAATCATATTAGCCTCGACGATTATTTATGAAATCAGTGGTCCAATTATTACCAAAATCGCACTTACTAAGGCGGGAGAAATTCAAAAAGAAAATTAAAAAAATGTTAATCATTAATGATTATTGTGGAAAAATATAACTTATATTTGTAAAATAATCATACGTGTTTCGAAGGGAGTTTGAAATGAGTAGTAATAATAAAAAAACCAAAAAGAAGATGTCTCCTGAGACTAAAGAAAAAGTTGTAGCAATATTTAAATCAATTATATCTAATGAATCCGCGATTCAAAGCGCTCGTCATAATCCATGGTGGGCAGCCTTAATCGTTTTCCTATTAAGTATTATCATCGCGGTAATACCTATCTTTGTCAGTTATAACAGCAGTTATGGTTCTTCATTTGTCGCTTCTAAGACTTATGGTTTAGATACCACATTAACTGTCTTATTTACCGATATGTATCAAAAGAATGTTAATTTAAAAGTTGAAGATAACGGCAAATTATATGAAGTTAATACTGGTGAATGGCTTACTTTTGCGGGTAGTGATGGCGAATATAAATATATCAATAGCAATTCTAATCAAGTTGATTTAATTGCTGTATATACCACAAAAACCGGTACTGATTTAGGCGCTTACACCACCGCGTTAAACGCTAGAAAATATGTTGCTGGTACTTCTGATTTATATCAAGAAAATAGTGACGCCTCCACAAGTGAGGAAATTAAAACCTATAGTGCTTCATTTATCATCTTCACCAATGAAAATATTCTTATCCAAGTATTTAAACCAGGCACCACTACCACAGTAGCGGCTTATTCAGGCGATTATGCTCGCTATATTGGTTCATCTATTAAAGATTTAGTTGTCTCTAATAAATATGATGCATCTTATGTTACTTCCGCAGATATAACCCATTTAGATTCAGCATATATTAAAGAATCATTTGCTAATTTTAAAACATTCTTAGATAATGCCTATCTTAATAATAAAGTCACTTATCTATGGAGATATACCTTATTAGCCTTAGGTGTTAATTTTGTCTTAGGTCTATTCCTTGGTGCCTTAGTATTTATCCTTACTAGAGGTAAGAAGAATGTATACCATGTCCTTAGCTTCCTCACTTGCATGAAGATTGAAGCATGGTGTATGTTTACCCCTGCCCTCTTAGCGATGATTGTCGCATTCTTATTGCCAACATATGCGATGATGTATTTCATTATCTTGCTAGGTATGAGAACGATGTGGCTAACTATCAGACAACTTAGACCGGTCACTCAATAATTATCGAAATCACAAAAAATAGCCTTGAATTGAGGCTATTTTTTAAAGGATGTATTGTTTTATAACTTGTTTATTTGATTGATTAGGTAATCTATTCTCGCTATCGTAGCGTTAGATATCGCTTCAATTCTTTGCTCATCTAGATATTGAGATTTATAAGCTAGAAACCAATCCTTGATATTATTTTTTATGTAATTTAACTTATCTACTTTAAGCCACGCTAAAGAAGTTATTAAATCTAGTTGTTCTAATAAATCTGTTTTAAACGGTTTAGCTTTTATGTCCTTAAAGGGCTTAATGCCACCGTTAATCAGATGATACCCAAATTATGATCCGCTGTCGAAGATAGGAGAGAAGGAAATAAATTTTAACGTTTCCGCATCCCTAATAGCGCCAAAATTATTAAAATGGCGGTCTTCATTAGCGATGATAAAATCTAAGACAATCATCTTATTAATAGAATCAACAAAATCAGGGATATTTAATTCATCAGCGATTTTAGAAGCAATGACTTCATTAATTGGTTCTTGCCTAAATGGATCAGAACCGCCTTTAATCATAACTCTTTTCCCGTTTGATATTTTCCATCTCTTCTTTAAATTCCCAATAGTTGTAATATTAGGGGAAGAAAAATTAATATCTTTATGTTTGACATCTTATCCAAACAATAATTCACCAATATCGTTAGAAAAATCATTATCAAAGAAATTAATATCTTCCCATTTAATATCGGTTTCTTTTGGCTTAATCCAATATTGATCAGACAAGCTTAGAGCGGAACATTTTAACAATAAAATATTGGTATTTGTTACATTTAATTTATCAATCGCTTCTTCAATGCCAGAACGTGATAAAGGGATTCTTCTATCTATCCACCACTCAATAAGATTCTTATTAGAAATTATGCCTCTTTCATCTATAACTCCAATCGGTAAATGTTGAGGAGAATATACATTGCCAATTTCTTTAATTGCTCCACTTTTATCATCAAAAAACAAATCCACTACTTCATGATTCAAATGCATTAAAGTGAAAGAGACATTGTACCCTTTTTTAACACCTTTTTTAACACCTTTTTTAGCCCCTTGTTTAACCTCTAAGTATTAAACATTAGTAGGCAGGAAAAATAAAAAAGGTTATATTACAAACAATATAAATCATATTTGGTATTATCATTTCGATAGGATATTTCTAATATTTTTTCCTTTTGAAATGTTGTTGGATAACTATTTAAAAATACCAATTGAGGTGAACTTCTAGTTTATAAATCCTTCAATTAGTCTCCGTAATCAGAGCCACGAGATTTATCTTCTACAAATATTTGTAATTTATCAGTAATATCTTCTAATTCTAAGAAAATATAAGAATCATCGACTTCAGTTTGAATGTATTCGAATGTTCCACAGAATACCACTTTATGATTTCTTTCCACTCTTGCTTTCATCTCATCGAGGATTATTTGTTCTTTATCTTCATGATGTTCAATCATATTAACTAATTTGGTATAGAATACTGGCTCGACATAAAATATATCGCCGTTAGGATATTCATAGATATAAGCAAAAGGATTATTATCATCTTTTAATTGCTTTAAATCAGTCCAATATTTGATGTTCATTTGTGATATACCTCGTTATTGTTAATTTTAAATGCTCTATATATTTGTTCAAGGGCTATTAATCTAGACATCTGATGAGTGAAGGTCATATT
>CAJOOD010000055.1 GCA_905236085.1 uncultured Bacilli bacterium | reverse complement strand
ACCTTTATTTATGTTACTCACGATCAAGAAGAAGCCTTAACGATGTCTGATACTATTGTCGTTATGAAAAAAGGGGAAATTCAGCAAGTTGGTACCCCAACAGATATCTATAACGAACCAAAGAACGCCTTTGTAGCGAACTTTATCGGTGAATCTAATATCTATAATGCGACTATGATGGGCAAAAAGGTTGTTAAATTCTTAGGCACATCATTTAAATGTGTCGATGATTTCCCAATCAATGAGAAAGTTGATGTCGTCGTTAGACCAGAAGATGTCAATATAACCAAAATTGATGAGAAATCCGCTTCCAAAAAAGATAAAGATAAATTGCACGGCGTTATTTCTACCAAAATCTTTAAAGGTATTCATTATGAATATACTATCCTTGCTGGTAAGAATGAAATTGTCGCTCAAAGTACAAAAGAATTCCAAGTTGATGACACTGTTATCGTTGATATCGAACCAGATGCTATTCACATCATGAATAAGGAATTAACTTCCAATAGTTATAATGAAGCTTGGATTAATAAGAACAATCAATTAGTTATCTCTGATTGTATCTTTGATTGCGATATCACTCAATTAATCCCAGATTCAATTTTGGATGAAGATGGATATTTAGTCGGTAAAGATGGCAAGAAATATGATATGAACGACGCTGATGTCATCGCTGAAGTGGATTTAGGCGATATAGAAATCGTCGACCACGATGAAGAAAAAGATGAAAACGTCGGTGAAATCGTTGATATCGTTTATAAAGGCGATCACTATCAATTATTAGTAAGAACCAAAGAAGAGGAAGACTTCGTCGCTGAATCTATCTATTCTTGGAATGAACACGATATCGTCGCGATTAATATAAAACCAGAAAAAATCAAATTAACATTAAAAGGACAAGCCTCTAAATATGAAATCCAATAATGTGAATAAAAGTAAGAGACCATCTCTCTTCACTTTTAAAAGGAAACAATTGTGTATTCCTTATGTCGTTTTCTTGGTTTTATTTATCATCATCCCTATCTTGCTTATCGTTTATTATGCCTTTACTGATTCAAATGGATATTTTACTTTTGACTCATTAGTGGGATTCTTCTCCTCATGGACTAAGATTAATGTCTTATTTGTCTCATTCTATATCGCTTTATTAACCACGATTATCTGCTTATTAATCGGTTATCCATTAGCCTATTTTCTCGCGGATAAGAAAGTTAATAAAAATGCAGTATTAGTGACCTTATTTATCGCTCCAATGTGGATTAACTTCGTCTTAAGAACTGGCGCGACAAGAGACTTATTAACATGGATTGGCATCAGTGGTGGAGAACATCCATATATTGCCACTCTTATTGGTATGGTTTATAACTATTTACCATTTGTTATCTTGCCTTTATATACCACCATGCTCAAATTAGACAAATCACAAATTGAAGCAGCTTCTGATTTAGGTGCTAATCCATTCCAAGTATTCTATAAATCCATTCTTCCACAAAGTGTGCCTGGAATTATATCAGCTATATTGATGACTTTTATGCCTACTATGTCATCTTATGTTATCTCTGATACTCTTTCCGAAGGAAAAATCACTTTATTTGGTAATTATATCTATCTAGATTTCTCCAATTCAGCGTGGAATGATGGCTCATTTATGGCTTTGATTATGCTCGCTATTGTGGGTATATCGATGATTATTCAATCCCGTGCGGATAAAGCTGAAGCGAAAGGAGGTAATCTATAATGTTTAAAAAGATTTTTGGACAAATTTATATTTGGCTCATCTTATTATTAATGTATTTGCCTATCCTTTTACTCATCGCCTTCTCTTTTACCGATAGTGTATATGTTGGCCAATGGCAAGGCTTTACTTTTGATTTATACACAAGGCTATTCTCTAATCAAGAGATTATGGCGGCCTTAGGCAATACTTTAATTATCGCATTAACCTCCGCGGCAGCCTCAACATTATTAGGCACTCTTGGTGCTATTGGTGCTTTCTATAGCAAAAAGAGATTTAGAAAAACTATCGATAATGTGACCCAAATTCCTATCGTTAACGCGGAAATCGTTATGGCGTTAAGTTTAACTATTACTTTCGTTTTTGCTGGACAATATATTTTTAGAACCAATATATTCTCCTATTGGACTTTATTAATCGGTCATATGGTATTATCTCTTCCATTTGTTTACACGAATGTTAAACCGCGTCTACAACAAATGGATCCTAGCATGTATGAAGCCGCTCTTGATTTAGGCTGCAAACCTAGAAAAGCATTGTATAAGGTTGTTTTACCAGAAATCATGCCTGGCATCTTATCTGGCTTTTTACTAGCCATTACCTTATCCTTAGATGATTTTGTTATCACAGCCTTTACTAGAGGTACAGGTTTATTAAGTGGCGAAAGTCAAATTCAAACCTTATCAACATATATTCAAGGTATTATTAAAAAACACCCTGTTCCACCAGAAATGAGAGCTTTAACCACAATTATTTTCCTCGTAGTGGTGGTTGCAGTCATCTTAATTACTGTTTATCGTAATTATCAAATTAAGCATAAAAAATCTCACGCAGAAAGGAGAGCCTAAAAATGAAGAAATCTTTAATTTTATTCTTATCTCTTTTAGCCTTTATTCCTGCAAGTTTTGTGACTCGTGGAGTGGATACTTCAACATTAAGTGAAGTAAAGATTAGACGTCAAGCCGCCTTACCAGGTTCACAAACACTTCGTGTCTTAAACTGGGAAGACTATATTTATGTGCAAGATGAAGAAAATGGTTATACAGAAAAAGATTTAACCAATCAATTCATCGATTGGATGCATGAAAATCATCCAGAATACGCTGATGTGTCTATCACATATTCAACCACCGATACCAATGAGACCATGCTTAATGAATTAACCACTGGCAAAGCTCATTATGATTTGATATGTCCATCAGATTATGGCATTCAAAAATTAATGGCCTCGGATTCTTTAGTTAATCTCACCGATTTAAAAGAAAAGCATAATTTAACTGATGAGCTAACCAATTATGAGACATTTGCCTCTCCAAGATTATTAAGTTATTTAGAGACAATTCAAGCAGAATCCAATGCAAATCCCGGCTTAATTTATAATTTAACAGATTATGCAATGGGGTATATGTGGGGTACTTTAGGACTTATATTCAACCCAGAATACGATATCTTTAAAGCTCGCAACATGTCCGCGGAACGTGTCATCTCAGAAATGAGAGATTGGTCGGTATTATGGAATTCTGATTATCATGGAACCATTTCCGCTAAAGATTCTATGCGCGATACATATTTCATTGGCGAAGCAGAAACTTATAAAGATGAATTACTTGCTCTTCTTGAAGAATATGAATTAAGCGAACAAAATGAAGAAGATTTAAACACATATTCTCAAGGTATTAGCGAAATATTAAACCGTTGCGACGATAAATCTATTCAAGAAGTCAAAGCAACTTTATTAGAATTAAAAAAGAACATCTTTGGTCTAGAAGTTGACTCTGGAAAGCAAGATATTGTTACTGGCTATGTTGGTGTTAATACCGCTTGGTCTGGTGATGCTGTATTCTCTATGGATACTGCAGATGAATATAACAAAAAAACAAATAAAGAAGTCGAATATGGCTTATGTTATTCTATTCCTTATACCGGCGCTAACATATGGTTTGATGGATGGTGCATGCCAAAAGATGATACAAGAAGCGAAGCCCAAGAAGCTATAGCCTTGTATTTTATCGATTTCCTCTCTAATCCAGATAATGCTTTACAAAACGTCGATTATATTGGCTATACATCCTTTATTGGCGGTGATTGTATTCTTGATTTAATGAAGGATTGGTATGATATTAGAACCGATTACATTTATTTCGTCACTGAAGATGAAGAATATCTTTCTTTATATTACATCGATCCTGAAACTGAAGAAGAAACAGAAGTTTGGTATGATGCTTTCCATTATGAAGAGGAAGCTGATCCATTATATGATGATGTCGAATTATATTATTATCTAGATGAAGAAAGTGAAGAAATTGTCACTTTAGATGAAAAATATAATGAACTATTCATCATCGATGAAGAATGGCAAGAAGTTGATTTATCTTATTTCTTCAACGGAACATTAGATGAATATGAAGATGATATTGATACAATATTCTATACAGATGAATATTATGTGTCTTATATTGATGATAATGGTGAAGAAGTATTATCCGATAGTGTAGGAAGACAATTCTTCTGCCAATTCCCAGATGAAAAAACTATCAATAGATGTGTCATTATGGCGGACTATGGAAAACAAAATGATGCCATTAGAATCATGTGGGAAGACTTCAAATCTAATGAGATTACTATACAGATGGTTATCATTACCTCAGTCTTAGTTGGGAGCATTATAATTATCTTCACCGCTATGGCGGTAACTAAGAGCTTAACTAGAAAGTTAAGGAAGGCTCGTCGTAATCAAAAAAATTAAAGAAATGCTAACGCAAAAATTGTGTTGTATTAGATAAAAATTAATGATATTATTTAATTCGCTTGTATGGATCCTTAGCCAAGTTGGTAAGGCAATTGACTGCAACTCAATGACCGCTGGTTCAAATCCGGCAGGATCCTCCAAGTGAATTAATTCTCTTCTAAATGGAGATAAAAAGTCTTGATAATTATAACTTAAAGTTATATATTATTAAAGCATCTGCATGCGCCTATAGCTCAATTGGATAGAGTATTAGACTACGAATCTAAGGGTTGTAGGTTCGAGTCCTACTAGGCGCGCCAGAATAACGTCGGGATGTAGCACAGCTTGGTAGTGCACTTGTTTTGGGAACAAGGGGTCGCAAGTTCGAATCTTGTCATCCCGACCATTTATAAAAAGGGCCTATAGCTCAGTTGGGAGAGCGCCTGATTTGCATTCAGGAGGTCGAGAGTTCGAATCTCTTTAGGTCCACCAGATTGATATGGCTGTGTAGCTCAGTTGGTAGAGCGTTCGGTTCATACCCGATTGGTCGAGAGTCCGAGTCTCCCCGCAGCCACCAATTTGTTTATATTCTTATCTTTTATTTGTTGGACCGTTAGCTCAATGGTTAGAGCCGTCGGCTCATAACCGATTGGTTCCGGGTTCAAGTCCTGGACGGTCCACCAAACAAAAGGAGATTTACCCAAGTGGTTGAAGGGGATGGTCTTGAAAACCGTTAGGGGTGT
>CAJOOD010000054.1 GCA_905236085.1 uncultured Bacilli bacterium | reverse complement strand
TCACCTAATACACGGCAAGCCCATGGGAATGTTAAAAATGATAAGACTGTTAATGCTAGGGTTCTTACCAAGTTAACGATAACGTTTGTTCTGATGTTGTCCTTCATACTTGACTAATTTTAAACCAATAAATTGATAAAATGTATAATTATAATAATTATTTATTTTCATATATGCCATAATATAACTAGATGGAAATATATCAAATTGTTTATATTGTTCTCTACCTTGGTGCTTTATTTACTTATTTCATCGTGGAAGTAAGACATAATTTTAAAAATAGGGCCATTGTTAAAATTATTATGGCTAGCATGTTTTTAATTTACGCTTGGGAAGAATTCCTGAGGCTTTACTATCCTAATTATGTCGCAAATTGGGTATATTTTGTTTTATTAATCGCTATTACGCTAGCGTATATCGGTGATGTTGTCTTATTATTTAATTTCATTATTGGGGGAATATCATTCCTCATTGGTAATATTGTATTTACAGTATTTGGCTTCTTATATATGAATTTTACAGGTCACCAATTCGTAGAGATATGGTGGTTTATATTGATTTGGATTGCTTTCTTTGGAACTTATATCCTTTTAGCCTTCTCTAAGAAATTTAATGAATTAAAGAAACATGTACCACCTTGGGGATATATGCCAATAGTTTGTTTACATTCTTCTGTAGCTATTCCTTTAGCTATTGTGATACACAATCCATTTATCATTCTTTTAGCTATTGGTTTGACATTATTTACCGCTTCGGACTTCTTTATTATGATAAATCACTACGTGATGAAAAAATCTAAAACTTGTTTAAGAATCAATTCTGGTTTATACTTTATAGGACTCTTAATAATTTCATTAAGCATCACATATATAATATTTATATGATAATCGAGGAGCTCTATTTATGATTATTATTTTAAAAAATCCTAAATCATGTAACAATGCATCTGGCGCAGCGGTAGATAAATTTGTTGCCGAAAATTTGAAAGAAGGCGAATATACTATCTATGATGTAACAACAGGGTTAAATTACAAAGAAATCTTTGCAAATCTCAAAGAAAATGATGAAATTTATCTATTTGGTGGAGATGGCACATTAAATTTCTTTGTCAATGATGTCCATGATATTGATATCAAAAATAAGATTTATTTTTATCCAACTGGAACTGGTAATGACTTTATCAACGATGTTAAGAAAACACCAGATGAAGAAATTGTTCGTGTCCCATTAAACGATTACATCAAAGATTTACCATATGTCATAGTTAACGATGAAAAGAGATATTTTATCAACGATGTCGGATTTGGTATCGATGGCTATTGTTGTGAAGAAGGCGATAGATTAGCCGCCTTACATCCAGATAAAAAAGTTAATTACACAAGTATCGCTATTAAGGGATTATTATTCAAATATAAAACTCCTAATGCTAAAGTCACCATTGATGATGCTGAACCATTAACTTTCAAAAGAGTTTGGTTAGCGCCAACAATGAAAGGTAGATATTATGGTGGCGGTATGATGGTCGCCCCAATGCAAGATAGAAATTTAAAAGGTGATCTCACATTTGTTGTTTGGTCTAAATCTGGTAAATTAAGCACCTTGATGAAATTCTCAAAAATCTTCACTGGCGAACATGTCAAATATAAGAAATTCCTATTTGCTAGCAAAGTCAAACATCATATTCTCGTAGAATTTGATAAACCAACAGCATTACAAATAGATGGTGAAACTAGAAGTAACATCACCAAATACGAAGTCTTCTACGAAGGCAAATAAATAAGAAAACAAGGAATTGAATACATTGTTATTCAATTTCTTTTTATTTTGTTTAAAATTAAAACATGAATCTTTTAATCGTCTGCCAGTTATATTATCCAGAAAATGTAGTTATCACTAATATCGCTGAAGAATTAGTGAAAAAAGGACATGAAGTCCATGTTTTAACTGGTTTACCTAATTATGGCTTTGACCACATCTTAGAAGAATACAAAGATGTTAGAGAAGAAGAAATAAACGGAGTTAAAGTCCATAGAGTTAAAATATACGCTAAACAGAAAGATAAATTTCACATTATCGCTAATTATATGTCATATTGGTACAATGCGAAGAGGTGGGTTAGAAAATGCAAAATCAAATTTGATGTAGTTTATTCTATGTCTTTATCTCCAGTTACCATTTTAGCGCCTGCGAATCTATATAAGAAAAAATATCACGTTAAACATGTTTGCCACTGTGTGGATTTATGGCCTGAATCAGTGTTAGTAACTAACGCTGTTAAGAAAGATACACTATTCTACAAAATATTATATAAATGGTCTAAATCGTTATATGGAAAAGTTGATCAAATAATAATTGGATCTCCAAGTTATGAGCAATATTTTAAAAATGTCTTAAAGCTTAATAATGATAATACAGTATTCATACCTCAGCCTCCATTAGCAAGCGTTGATTCTCCAATTGCTCCCCATAAATATGAACAAGAAGGCTTCCATATCCTTTATTGCGGTAATATAGGTAGAATTCAAATGGTGGAGGATATTCCAGAAGCTATGTCATTGGTTAAAAAAGATAATGTCTATTTTGATATCATTGGTATGGGTCCTCTAACCGATAAATTAAAAGAAAACATTATTAAATATCATGTCGAAGATAAAGTCTTTTATCATGGCCCAATTGTAGCGAGATTATCTAGCGCTTATTTTAAATCCGCGGATGCCTTATATGTCTCGCTTAATTCTAATGGCTATGTTGGTAAAACCATACCCAATAAATTAGTTATGTCTATGGCCTTTAAAAAACCAATACTTGCTAATCTAGATGGAGATGGGGCTCACATGTTATTAAAATCCGGCGGAGGAATCTTATTAGATGAGCAAAACCCTGCAAATCTGGCCTTAAAAATTGAAAAAATAGCGGATTTAGATAATAAAGTCCTAAATACAATGGGAGAAAAAAATTACCGATATTATCTCGATAATTTCCATATTGATTCGGTTAGCGATAAGATTGAAAAAGTCTTACTTGCTAATTGTGTCAAAGAAAGCATTTAATTTAGCATTAACTGATTCTAAAGAATAATATTCCATGACTTTTTGATAAGCCCTATTGGCAAAGAGTGTTTTTTCTTCTGGAAGTTGATTAATAACGGCAAGCATGGCGGTTTTTAAATCATCTTTAGAACCTGATTTAGCCCAGACTATATCTTCTTGGAATAATTTATTTAATTTAG
This sequence comes from uncultured Bacilli bacterium, assembly GCA_905236085.1. Lineage (GTDB taxonomy): Bacteria > Bacillota_I > Bacilli_A > RFN20 > CAG-826 > CAJOOD01. Next base: position 4,482 of record CAJOOD010000054.1, on the reverse strand, counting down.
TATTTTTAACGCTAATCGTTGGAACTTTAGAAACAAGATATTCTAATGTCTTAGATGGTATAGAATAACGGTCTAAATCTTCAGAGAAAGGACGTGGATTAATATTAGCGATGGCATCTTTTTCATACGCTAAAACGTCCTCGACTGGAAGGATGCCTAGTAGATGAATATGCTCATTGCTATTAATTCTAACTTTTAATTCATCATAATTACCATGATGTCCAGCGATATATAGATGCTTATCTGGGTATATTTTATTAATCTCATTAAAAGCATCAATAAGTTCATATATTCCATATCTTTTCATAAGCGCACCACCAAAGAAGAAATATGGTTTCTTTGAATGTATGGTCTTTAATCTAGGTCTATCTTCTACAATACCTTCAATGATTAATGAAGGTTTACCGCTAGGATTAAATAAATCATTTAATTCATTGGTGAGAGAAATAGTTCCGCTATAAGAAGATGCAGATTTCAATAAATAATTTGTATAAGATCTACTGGTTCCTGAGATATTAGATGGCGAATCAGTGCAAACACCAATTAAAGGATTATGCTTAACAGAATTTTTAGCGAAATGGACTACCGCGGGATTAATCGTATCGCATATGACAATAGTATCTGGAGTGGCTAACGTTTTAACTAATTTTTTAACCTGCGATGTACCGTTAATTATTTTACCAAATGGATTTCTATCTACTTTGATATAATGCCAAGTGATATTACCATCTAATTTATCTTCTTTTTCTAATTTTTTTAAATCACATAATGAACGAGAAAATGGACGAACAGAAATAACATCAACTTTATTATTGATGGCGAGTGATCTAATCATCTTATTATGGAAATTTTGATTAGATGGATTTAAGGCAATTTTCCAATGTTGGATATATTCCTTAAAATCGATTTCCTCCATTGTGGTAGATATATAAATAATATGTCTCATAATTTCTTAATTTTCTCAATTATTTTGCTTAATGCCTCGGCTTGTTTTTCCATGGTGTTTTCTTTTGCCGTATTTAAGGCATTGATATTCATCGATTCATCAATATTATCTAAGGCTTCATTAATTTCCTTGATATTATTAATATCGATAATAAAACCATTATACCCATTTTTAATCAAATGTAATGAAGATATTACTAAATTTGATGATATAACTGGTATTCCTTGGGCTAGTGCCTCATTAGTGGTGTGTCCATAAATATCATATTTGGATAAAGTGATGAAAGCTTTAGATATTTTATAATATTCATTTAATTTATCTTTAGACATAAAATCCATGATAATTAGATTATCCATTTTATGGGCTTTTTGGTATTCGAGATATTTTTCTTTTTCTACACCGCTTCCTATTAATAAGAGGGTTTCTTTTCTATCCTTAAATATCTTTAATAATTCCATGTTATTTTTTCTAGGAATGAATTGGCATGGAGATATGATTATGTCATTATCTGGTAGGCCTAATTCCTTCTTCCTTAAGGCTTTTTCTTCCTTGCTTAATGGAGTCTTTATCAAGTCTTTTTCAAATATCGTGGAATTAGGATAATTAAATATTTTTAAAGGATCCGCACCATAATAGGTTAGGTAGTCATTCGCATCCTTAGATGGAGAGATATAATAAGAGGCTTTAGAAATATATTTTTTCTTAATGGCCTTTTTAATTAGTCCTTCTTTTTTAACCTTGCCTCCATTGATAAATAGAATCCATTTAATCTTCTTTTTATTTAAATAATTAATGGTTCTCATCTCAGTTAATTTGGAGTAACCATTCATTATCACTAAATCATATTTATGGTTCTTTAAATGGTTAATGATTTCATTACTGTTGGAATTCTCTTTATAAAAGGCTCCTTTAGATAAAAATTCATGAGAAAAATTATATTCATTGGAAGCATAAAATTTCTCATCTCTATCAGAGGCTCTTTCTCTTTCAAATATGACATGAATGTCATTATGTTCCGCTAAAAGGTTAAAAACATTAACTTTATATGGGGCAGGATGGTTAAATACAATTAAAACTGACATAGGTATAAATTATTATACATAATTTGCTAAAGAATGTTACCACTAAAACTTTGGCTATCAGGTATAAAGGCTAAAATAGCTTTAAATGATGCTTTGAAAATAGCGCCAAAAATCATTTATATACAATATAAAAAATCAAAGAAAACAAATTTTTAAGCAGAGATAAATTGCGGAAAGTGGTAAAAAAATATAGATTTCGCAATTTATCCTCTGGAGGTCCTTATGATTATTGGAAGAGAACAAGAGTTAAAATGGTTAAGAAGTTCTTTAAAAAAAGAGGAACCAAGCTTTTTTGCTATCTATGGCAGGAGAAGAGTAGGAAAGACTTTTCTTGTCAATGAAGCCTTTAATTATAAATTCACTTTTAAGTCTGCAGGAATAGCGCCAAATAAAGAGCATCCAGAAGAATCTAGTAAAATAGCTCAAATTAGGCATTTTGTTACCAATCTTAGAAAATATGGATTAGAAGTCAAAAATGAAGTAAATAATTGGGAAGATGCTTTTAGTTTGCTTGAAGCATTGGTGAGAAATTCTTCCGATAAGAAAAAGGTAATCTTTTTAGATGAACTCGCGTGGGTCGATACTCCTAAAAGCGGTTTTCTCACTGCTTTAGAATTGTTTTGGAATGATTGGATGAGTTCAAGAAGAGATGCTGTTCTTGTAGTATGTGCTTCCGCGGCTTCATGGATGGTCAACAAGGTCATTCATAATAAAGGAGGTCTCCACAACCGACTTACCAAAAGTATATATTTACCTCCTTTTACTCTTGGGGAGTGTGAAGAATACGCTAGAGAACGTGGTCTTGGACTTAATAAGCGACAAATTCTAGATAGTTATATGGTATTTGGAGGAGTTCCGTTTTATTGGAGCAAATTTGAAGTAGGCTATACGCCAGAGAAGAACATCGATAATTTACTATTTAAAGATAAAGCCGAACCAGCTAATGAATTTGATGAATTATATGATTCCTTGTTTTCTAATTCATTAGATTATAAAACAATAGTTGATGCCCTAGTGAAAAAAAGAAAAGGATTAACTAGAGAAGAAATATTAGAAGAAACAGGCTTATTGGCAAACGGATATCTCTCTCGAAAATTAGAAGATTTAGAGAACTGTGGTATTATTCGTAGTTATCATTGTTTTAGAAAAACAAGTAAGGGCAAACCATATCAATTGTTGGATAATTTTACAATATTCTATTTTCAATTTATGGAGGCAAAGCCTACCGATGAACATTATTTTGAAAACATGGCAAGAACTCCATTGGTTAATAATTGGAAAGGATTATCCTTTGAAAGAGTGGTTCTCCAACATGTTAAGCAAATTAAAGAAGCTCTTAGCATCTCTGGAGTTAGCAGTGATATTTGTTCATGGAGCATAAAAGGAAATAAAAAAGAAAATATCAAAGGCGCTCAAATCGATTTACTAATTGCTAGAAAAGATGATGTTATTGATATAATTGAAGCTAAGCACTCTCTTCTTCCATACAAAATCAGTGAAAACGAGATTGATGAATGGCAACTACGTGCGAATTATTTTGCTGAGACCGTAAAAACCAGATCCGCAATTCATTTAGTCCTTGTTACCGCTATCGGAGTGGATGAAGATTCATATATATCTGGTATCTCTAATGTTGTAACTCTTAAAGATTTATTTAAATAACTGCAAGACATAAATTATTACCCTTAATTTGTGAAGCATGATACTATTAAACCATGGACAAAAATTATAATACTTGGAACGAATTTTTCGCTGATATTAAATATAATGAATATTCTGTTAAATTACGTTTATTTTTAAAAGATGAATATTCTAAACACACTTGCTATCCACCTAAGCAATTAATCTTTAACGCTTTTCAATTAACTCCTTTAAAAGATTGTAAAGTTATCATATTCGGTCAAGATCCATATCACGAACCAAATCAAGCTATGGGTTTAGCCTTCTCAGTTAATGAAGGAGTGGATGTTCCTCCATCTTTAATTAATATTTATAAAGAGATAGAAAACGAATATAACTGTCTAATGGATTATAACAACGGTGACTTAACCTATCTTGCTAAACAAGGTGTATTATTGCTCAACTCCATATTAAGTGTAGTTAGAGCAAAACCTATGTCGCACAACATTGAAGAATATGCTTTATTATTCCAAGATGTTTTAAATGTTTTAAACAATACTGACCAACCAATGGTCTTTATGCTATGGGGTAATAGTGCGAAAAAATTTAAAAAATTCCTTACAAATCCCAAACATTTGATATTAGAATCGGTTCATCCATCACCTTTAAGCGCGAATAGAGGTGGATGGTTTGGTAACAATCATTTTAAATTAGCTAATGAATATCTTATCAAGAATGGTTTGACACCAATTGAATGGTGTAATCGATAATAAAGTCTTGCAAGAATTTAAAATAATATTAATATAAATCTTGGGAGCTGAGTGAACTCGGCTG
>CAJOOD010000053.1 GCA_905236085.1 uncultured Bacilli bacterium | reverse complement strand
TATTTAGGGATTTTTCCAATATGTTTTTAGGCTGTTTTAGGGAAAATTCCAATATTGCTCAAATAATAAAAACCTAGGAAATTTTTCAAAATCCTAGGAAATATTCGTTTTTTGATTAGGTTTTACTGCTATTTACTTATCTTGAGAAGCTTTGCTGACTCTCACATCATATGTCGCTGCGAGAGTGGTAGACATAATTGTAGGGACAAAGATAGATAAATACATTGCTAGATGGGTTATCCAATTTTCTGATAAAGAGCCAAAGAACTGGGCGTTCGCGGTTATTGATGAATATATAGAAAATGTTAAAGATATCACTACCATTAAAAGCGCTACGATGTAGGAAAATTTCTTGTCCTCTTGCTTTATTAAAAAGGCAAATGTTAACGCCAATAAAATAGCTAATAATGCGATTTGGAAGGCTGATCTTCCAGGAAGCATAACATTAACTAATATTGCACCCAAGAATGGCACAATAGCGAGTTGATAGGCAATATTACCCTTTTTAAATCCCACTATCCCATAACAAATAATAGATATAACGGCGATTGTAATTAATGAATAAGATGTTATCATCCAACCGCCTAATTGATTAGCGATAGAAAAGATTAATAAATATATCGAAATAAATAATAAGAGGACAGTAAGAAGCATCTGTACAAATAGGACAATTCCTTGTCTTTTTGAAATACCAAATTTATCTTGTGTGTTCATAATTGGTTATTCTCCTTTTTCTTCTTCTTGTGTGGTTGGTTTGCTATCCTTTTTAATCTTAAAAAACATATAAAAAAGATACAACAAAAGAATGATAAAAGTGATAATTCCTCTGATGAGATAAGACGCCCATAAAGGAATAAGCCTACCTAATGAAATATTTGGTTCCCCAAATATATAAGTGATGACTACCGCGGTCATAAATGTCGCGGGAATACCTGTAAATAAAGACTTATATTTATTATTGCTCTCTCTTAAGAGATAGTATGTCGCCACCCATAAACTAGAAGCCGCTAATAATTGATTGCTCCAAGCAAACCATCGCCATAAGAGATTAAATCTAGATTTATCAAAGATAATCCATATACATATTCCCACAACAACGGCAAATAAAGGTAGAGTTAATATCAATCTATTTTTAATCTTCTTTTGGTCTAACTTAAATACTTCCGCGACAATTAATCGGCAACTCCTAAGAGCGGTATCTCCACTGGTAATATGAAATATCACCACTCCTATTATTGCAAAAACGGTACCTACTGGTCCTAATATGGTAGAACAAATTTCTTGTACAGAAGATGAATTACCTCCAATTGCATTTAAAGCCTGCCAACCATCACCAGTATCAACATGATAAAACCAGTGTCAGAATTATCCTTATTGGTGTATCAGAAGAAGAGACTATTTCTTTAGGTGATTGGCTTAAAAAAGAAACTCAATACCGATACCATACTTATCACTAAGTCAGAAATCGAATATTGTTTCTACTAATTGATGTTATATTTCTTTGCTATATCAAGAATATCTTTCCACCATTATGATATCGTTTGATATTTGTAGGTAACGTCTTGTAATATTAATAACGATTTTAACAAGACAAAAACCTTAAATTAAAGACACCTCTAATATCTATTTGATATACATCTTTCTTGCTAATCAAAATGATAAGAATATAATTAATTTCGCATATGACAAATTATTTAAAAAAGTTCTTCCATCAAGATACTGATATGACTAGCGGTAATCTATTCTGGAAGATTATTTTATTTGCCTTACCTATTATGCTCACACAAGTGATGCAATTATTATATGTTACCGTAGATTTAACTTCTGTCCATTATGGTGATTCCGCTGAATCGATGGGAGCAATAGCCTCTAACTCAGCGTTAATTAATTTAATCATCGTCGTCTTTACTGGTGTATCTATTGGAGCCAATGTCATATTATCAGAAGCTAAAGGGGCTAAAGACCAAGATAAGGCTATTAAGGTTGTCCATACTTCATTAATATTTGCCTTTATATCTGGTATTGCTGTAGGTATTCTTGGCTTTATTATCTCAGATAATTTATTGGAATTGATGGGTACAGAAGAACATTATTTTGCTAAAGCTGCCTTATATCTAAGGATATATTTCGCTGGTTTGCCATTCTTAATGATATATAATTACGCCGCTCAATTATTACGCGCTCAAGGTAATTCACATGGTCCTTTTATTGCCTTATTTATATCAGGATTATTTAATGTCGGATTTGATTTATTATTTGTCTTCCCTTTACATATGGGTGTTGCAGGTGTTGCTGTTGCCACTATCATTGCAGAAACTATATCCGCGATAATATGTATGGGTATATTAATGCTCAATAAAAATGCTTACGCGAAATTCTCATTTAAGAAATTAAGAATAGATGGACAGGTATTAAAAGAGATATTAAAAGTAGGTTTACCCGCAGGATTACAAGGATTTTTCTTCTCTTTACCTAATGTCTTTATTCAATCCAGTTTATATACGATTGATCCAGGCAATGTAGAATTAGAAAACGGGGCTACTGCATCTAGCAATATCGAAGGCTATTTCTTCGCTATTATTGACGCCATTGGTGTGGCGACGATGACGTTTATCGCCGCAAATGTCGGCGCAAAAAAGAAAGATAACATTAAGAAATGTATAGCTTATGGCTTATTCTGGGGATTAATAGGTTGTAGTATTGTAGCCTTAGTCACCGCTTTTGCATATCGTCCGTTATTATCATTATTCGTTAATAGTGAGGAAGCCATACAAGCTGGTAGAACTAGATTATATATTATGGGCTTATTCTATTCCTTGGAGTTTACTATGAACTTTTCTGGCGCGGTTCTTCGTGGCTTAAAGCGTTCAACATATCCAATGATGACTACTTTATTATCTTGTACTGTTTTAAGAATAGTATTGATATTAACTGTCTTCCCACTTGAGCAATTCCATACTGTTGCGTGGTTATATGCTTTGTTCCCTATTACATGGAGTATCGCTACGATATCTAATGTTGTGGCATTAATCATATTCTTACCTAAAGATTTACGAAAAATAGAACCATTAAAAATCAAATCATCAGTTTAAATGTGGTTTAAAGGTTTGCAAATTGGGATTATTTTTTAAGAATTGCGATATTTTAAAGGCGTTATTCTAAAAACAAATCATCAAGACTTAATACATGCTGATATAAAGATGAATATTCATTATGTCTTAGCCCAAATGTAGTAATTAAAAATGTAATAAAAAACATCCAAAAACCATTTAAGATGCTTTATTTAGATATAAAAACAAATTTAAATATTAGCAAGTCCAACTTGATCCGCAATCGTTGCAGAAGCATTTCCAATATTGATTATCATATCCTGGACCAGTGTGATGCCAGCTTTCGCTTTTAACATTAGTGCTTCCACATTTAGGACATTCTGTATGAGTGTCACATGCACTACCACCATTAACGACTTCTAATTGCTCTTCAGATAATTCAACACCTTCTTCGCTAGCAATTGCTAACATTTCATCAGAGTTCTTACATGCTTTAAGTTTGGCGATTTGTTCTTCAGTTAAACCTTTTAATAATTCTTCTTTCATTATAACCTGACCTCTTTTTTCTTAAGGAATGATTTTTATAATAAAACTAACCATGTTTTAATAATTACTATTCTAATAGAATATATTTGTTTAGATCATTACATGATAGATTTGTAACTTCTAGTAAATCAAATATTCCACAAAAGATGATGAAGGACAAAGAAGACATCTTAACAGTGACATTCTCCCCCTTTTATAGAAGATGGGGGCTTCTTTGAGGGTTAGATAAAGCATGGTGTACATGCCTTTATCATCTCTTAACTTGGTGTGCAAATTATGAACTTTAAAATTTCTATAAGTTCATTTCCCAACAAAAAACAAGAAATTAAATCAGTATTTGCGGAGATTTTGCTTAAATTATCAGCAAAAGTGATTTCCTTTATTTTATTAATTGGGCTTTGTCTTGCTTATCGCGGTGAAATTTTTGCACCTCAATATTTAGCTTCCTAACAAGATATGTATTAAAGCAATTTAATGTTTGACTCAAACGATATTACGATGGTTTTTCTCCGAGTTTGTGCTCTTTATATCATCTATTGGTAATAGTCCTTTGCGATAATTGAAAAGTAGGCCACCGACATTACCATTAAGTGTCGCTGCTCCACTAATTCTTATTATTTACAAATATTTTGTTTGTTTGATTCTATATGAACCACCAACTATTTGAATTATATTAACGTTATTTGTTAGACAATTTACTCTTAAAACTCAATCAACGTTAATTTTAATCACAAAACATAGTAAAAGAGATGAAGCATAAATACCTACGTAGATAAAATTATCACTTGTTATTTT